>DATCNF010000373.1:0-6447 GCA_036565325.1 Candidatus Dormiibacterota bacterium
GGCCATGCCTGACGCGGGCGGGCGCCAGGCCCGCCGCAGGCGCGGCAGTCCGCGTCCGGCGGCCACCGCCCGCGTCAGGCCGAGCCGCTGCGCCGCGCGCGTGAAGCCGCCCGCCGCCCGCAGCCGGCGCGGGTAGGGGAGGAGCTCGCGCATCACGCCGCGCGCGAGGGTGCGGGTGGCGGCCGGTGCGGTGGTTTTCGAGCGCAGGCGCTCCACCTCCGCGCGGCCGTGCTCGATGATCCGGCCGTAAGGCACGCCGGAGGGGCAGACCCCCTCGCAGGTGCGGCAGCCGAGGCAGAGGTCGATATGACGCGCCAGGTCCTCGGTGAACGGCAGCTGCCCGCGCTTCCACTGCGTCATCAGGTAGATGCGCCCGCGCGGTGACTCGGTCTCCAGGCCGGTCACCCGGAAGGTCGGGCAGGCGTTGAGGCAGAGGCCGCAGTGGACGCAGGTCGCGAGGTCGTCGTCGGCCGGGGCGTCGGGACCGTTGAAGACGTCCAGCAAGTCCATGGTCAGACGACAAACCTACCCGGCGAGATGGTCCGGCCGGGGTCGAAGGCGTCGCGCAGCCGCCGCATCAGGTCGATGGTGGGAGGTGGCGTGCCCCAGGCGCCGACCTGGCGCTTGAGTGCAAGCGGCGCGGCCAGTAGGACCAGCGAACCGCCCGCCGCCTCGGCCGCCCGGCGGGCGATGGTCACCGTCTCGGCGTCGCCGGCGTCGAACCATTGGGCCACCCCGACCCCGGGCGAGGCCCACCAGTCCGCGCTCCCGGGCAGAGCCGCCAGCACCTCCGGCAGGGCGCCGGCGGGCACCGAGATCCGGGCCCAACGGTCAGAGGCGCGCGCCGCGTGCTCGGCCCAGAACTTGGGATCGGTCTCGGCCCAGCCCAGCTCGGCGGCCGTGCGCTTGACAGCGGACTCGCTGCCGGCCAGCCTGGCCACCAGCCGTCCTGAACTGGCGAGCTCCAGCGCCACTGGCGGCAGCTTCAGCGCCAGCGCCCGTGCCGCCTCCTGCCAGCCGCCATCGCTTTCGACTGTGACCTCGTGCAGCGGGCGCGGGAAGACCTTGAAGGAAGCCGCCACCACCACGCCGCAGGATCCCAGCGCACCCAGGTGCAGCTTGTTGAGGTCGTAGCCACTCACGTTCTTGACCACGCGGCCGCCGGAGCTGGCCAGCTTGCCGTCGGGAAGCGCGACCCGGAGCCCGATCAGGAAGTCGCGGGCAGTGCCATAGCGCATGCGCAGCGGCCCCGAGCAGCCGGTGGCCAGCAGGCCCCCGATCGTGTGCCCGGGCGCCGCGAAGGGGTCGAGAGGCAGGAACTGGCCGCCCTTGCCCAGCTCCGCGTTGAGCCGCTCCAGGGTCACGCCGGCCTGCACCGAGACCGTCATGTCGGCCGTGCTCTGCTCGGTGATCTCGGCCAGGCCAGCGGTCTCCAGGGCCAGGTCGAAGCGCTCCGGCGGGTCGCCCATGCCCAGCAGGCGGCCGCCGCCGACCGGGATCACCGCCTGGCCGTCGCGGGCCGCCTCGGCCAGCAGCCGGGCCAGCTCCTCTTCGGACCGGGGCCGCTCCACCGAACGCGGCTCCAGGCCGTCTACCACCAGCGCGCCTCGGCGGCCAGCCCGACCCGGGCGCGCAGCTTCGGGTTCGGCTGGTCAGGGTCGGAGTCGGGAAAGATCTTGCCCGGGTTGAGCCGCCCGTCCGGGTCGAGGACCGACTTCACACGCTGCATCGCCTCCAGGTCGTCGGGCCCGTAGATCCAGGGCATGAAGGCGTTCTTCTCGATCCCGATCCCGTGCTCGCCGGACAGCGTGCCGCCGCTGTCGACGACCGCCCTCAGCATGTGCTCGCCGGCCTCCTCGACGCGCTCCAGAACGCCCTGGTCGCGGAGGTCGAAAAGGATGTTGGGGTGGAGGTTGCCGTCGCCGGCGTGGAAGACGTTGGCGACCGGCAGGTCGTACTCCTTGCCGATCTCGCTGACCCGGTGCAGGACCTCCGGCAGCCGGGTGCGGGGGACCACGCCGTCGTGCAGGTAGTAGTTGGGCCGGATGCGGCCGAGCGCGCCGATGGCGCCCTTGCGGCCGGCCCACAGCAATTCGCGCTCGGCGGCGTCCGCAGCCCGGCGCACGTTGAAAGCCTCGTTGCGCTCCAGGATCTCGCGAATGGCGCCGGCGAGCTCGTCGCAGCCCTCCGTGAGGCCATCCACGTCTACCAGCAGCACGGCCCCGGCGTCGGTCGGGTAGCCGGCGCGATAGGCGGCCTCGACGGCGCCGATGGTGACCTGGTCCATCATCTCCAGGGCCGCCGGGACGATCTGGTGGCCGATCACGTCGGACACGGCCTGGCTGGCGGTCTCGATGGTCGGGAAGGCGGCCATCAGGGTGACCACCGCCTCGGGCAGCGGGAGCAGCTTGACCTTGACCCGGGTGATGGTGGCCAGCGTGCCCTCGGAGCCGACCAGCAGCCCCAGCAGGTCCAGGCCGACACGGTCGGGAGCGTCGCCGCCGACCCAGGCCACGGTGCCGTCGGCGAACACCGCCTCCACGCCCAGCACGTGGTTGGCGGTGACCCCGTAGTAGAGGCAGTGCGGCCCGCCCGAGTTCTCGGCCACGTTGCCGCCGATCGTGCAGGCGCCCTGGCTGGAGGGGTCGGGAGCATAGAAGAGTCCTTCCCGCCCGACCGCCGATTGCAGGTCCTTGTTGACCACGCCGGGCTCCACCAGCGCGGTGCGGCTGACGGGGTCGATCTCCAGGATCCGCCGCATCCGCGTGACCTGGAGCGCGATCCCGCCACGCAGCGTGATGGCGCCGCCGGAAAGCCCGGTCCCGGCGCCCCGGGGGACGACCGGGATCCGGTGGCGGGCGGCCAGCTTGACGACCTCGGCCACCTCCTCGCGGGTGCCGGGCAGCACGACGGCCTCGGGCAGGGCGTCGGCGATGGAGGCGTCGCGCTCGAAGATCACGAGGTCGTGGTGGTGGTCGATGACGTGGCGGTCGCCGACGATGCGCCGGAGCTGCTCGATGACCGCCTTGGGGAGAGCCATGCCTATGCCAGTGGGGCGTCGGTGGGGCTGCGGTCGAAGACCTCGAAGCGGCGGGCGTGGGCGCCGGGCAGGCCGGGCGCCTCGGCCGGCTCCAGGCCCGGCATCAGCTCGCGCAGCCAGGCCAGGATCTCGGCGTCCTCGGGCATCCGGTCCTCGCGCTCGAAGAGGGCTTCCTGGATGCGCGCATGAGGCGAGATCTGGATCGTGAACCAGATCCCCAGCCCGTCGTCAGTCACCAGGTGGTGGGTCTCGTCGACGCGGCGGTTGACCGGGAGCTTGAGGGGTTTGGCCTCAGCCGCCGCCCTCAGCCGCGCAGCAGCGGCGGCGATGTCCATTCGTGAGTTCGATCTTAGGGAGCCGCCGCCTCCATGGCGTCGATCACGGACGCGTTCGCCCAGCACCCGGAGAACTTTCTAGACTCCTAACCGTGGATGGACGGGGGCGGGTGGAAGCGGCGATCGCCGCGCGCCAGGTCGACCGGCCGCCGATCGGGGCCTGGGGCCACACCTACAAGGAGGAGTGGTCTCCCCAGGAGCTGGCGCGGGTGACGGTCGAGCGGGCGCGGAAGTACGGGTGGGACTTCATCAAGTTCCAGCCCCGGGCGACCTGCTTCGCGGAGGCTTTCGGCGGCCGCTGGCACGCGGCCGGCCACCGCCTCAAGGGCCCGGTCATGGACGAGGCGCCGATCGACTCGCTGGAGGACTGGAGCTCGCTGCGGCTGGTGAATGCCAGGGCCCTGGACGACCAGGTGGAGGCGATCGGCATGGTCGCGCGCGAGCTCGGCGACCGGGTGCCGGTCATCCAGACCGTCTTCTCCCCGATCTCGGTGGCGGCCTACCTGGTGGCGGGCAAGGACAAGCGCCGGGTGGTGCGCGACCTGCGCCAGCACCCGGACCTCGTCCTGCCGGCCTTCGAGCGCATGGCCGAGGTCCTGATCGACTTCTCGCGCCGCTCCGTGGAGGCCGGCGCGTCGGGCGTCTTCTACGCCATCAGCGGCTTCGCGTCGCGGCGCTCGATGCCCATCGACGTTTACCACCGGCTGCTGCTCCCGCTGGACAGGCGGATCACCGAGGCGCTGCCTGCCGCCGCCTGGTTCAACGTCATCCATGTCTGCGGTTCGCACATCGACCTCTCGGTGGCTCGGGAGTTGCCGCTGCCGGTGGTGAGCTGGTCCGTCCACAACCAGGGCAACCCGACGCTGGCCGAAGGGCGCGCCCTGACGGGCGGCAAGGCGGTGATGGGCGGCGTTGCGCAGCGCGACGAGCTGATCTGGGGCCCGGTGGAGGCGATCGCCGGCCAGGTCAAGGAAGCCGAGGCCACGGTCGGGCGCGGGTTGCTCATCGCTCCCGGCTGCTCGGTTCCCCCGCGGGTCCGGGAGGCGCACCTCAGGGCCATGCTGGAGGCCGCATGACCGGCGTCCGCCACCTGGCCGAGATCGTGCTCTGGGTGCGCGACCTCGACCGCGCGCTCGCTTTCTACCGCGACCTCTTCGGCCTGGAGGTGATCAGCCCCCCCGAGCTCAGGAACAAGTTCCTGCGCGCCGGGCCGGGCGAGGGCCCGGTGCCGGAGATGATCGTGCTGGTCCCGCATCCCGACCCTGACAGCGCCTTCCCCCGCGAAAAGCCGCAGCGAGTCCTCCACCACCTGGCCTTCAACATCGGCGCCGCCGAGTACGCCGACCTGGAGGCGCGCTGCCGGGCGGCCGGCCTCGAGGTGCGCGGCGGGGTCCACCCGGTCCTCAAGGACGTGCGGACCTTCTACGTGGACGACCCCGACGGCAACGAGGTGGAATGCATAGCGCCGGCGGCGGGGTCGTGAAGCCGGGTTCAGCCGAGCCGTTGCGGGCGATCATGGGCCACCACGTGTGGGCCACGCTGGGCCTGCTCGACCACTGCCGGCAGCTGTCGCCGGACCAGTTGGAGCTGACGGCACCGGGAACCTTCGGCACGATCCACGCCACCCTGGAGCACCTGGTGCGGGCCGATGGCGGCTACCAGCGCCGGATCACCGGCGGGGCTCGAGTGCCACCGCCCGACGAGCTGCCCCCGTTGGCCAGCTTGCGCGCCGCCATGGAGGCGCAGGCGGGCCGTTGGCGCGATTTTCTGGACCGGGTCGACGAGCTCGACGCCACCCATCCCGAGGAGCCCGGGGAGTACCCGCAGATCGAGCATGCCGTCGGCCTCTACTTCGCGCAGGCCGTCCACCACGGCAACGACCACCGGACACACATCTGCACGATCCTGGGGGCCCACGGTCTCGAGGCGCCCGAGTTCTCGGCCTGGGAATACCTGCGCTTCGTCAGGAGCGGCGCCGACGCCGCCGCGGGCAACCCGTTCGAGGCCGGCGCCCCCGCAAGTTAAGCCGAACGTCCGTTCGACAAACCTGCTATACTACGAACATGCGTTTGGAGTTGTCAATCTCCGAATCCCAAGCCCTGGCCAACCGGCTCCGCGAGCTGCGCCATCAGATCGACCTGATGGAGCTCGAGTGGGCCGCTGGCGCCGCCTGCCTGGCAGGCACCGGCTACCACGAGCTGCAGGGATCGCAGCACGCCTCCGACTTCCTGCGCCATCACTGCGCCATGGGAGAGGGCGCGGTCAAGGACCGGATGGCCGTGGGCTGTTGCCGAGACGTGCTGCCCGAGAGCGTGCAAGCCCTCTGCGGCGGCGAGATCGGCTTTCCTCACCTGGTCCAGATGGCACACACCGCGAACGCGGTCCGGCGGTCCGGCGGGCCCGACCGAGCTTTCGAAGAACACAAGCTCCTCGAGCGGGCGCGCACCGAGAGCGTGGGGAGGTTCTGGCACACCTGCCAGAACTACCTGCATGCCTGCAGCCCCGACCACTAACGCCGATGCCGCCGAAGAGCTTTTCGAGCAGCGTGAGCTCACCATCCGGCGCCGGCGAGACGGCGCCTACACGTTCTGGGGGCGGCTCGATCCAATGGGTGCGGCGGTGGTCAAGACCGCGCTGGCTGCTCTGGCCAGGCGGCGCGGCAGGGAGGACAACCGGACTTTCAAGCAGCGCCTGCACGACGCATTGGTCGAGCACGCCGCCGAGAACCAGCAAACCCATCTCAACGTCACCGTGGCGGTGGAGACGCTCCTCGGGCTGCCGGGTGCGCCGGCGGCCGAGATCGAGGGCATGCCGCTCATCGCCCAGCGCACTGTTGAGCGCCTCGCGTGCGACTGCTCGGTGCGGCGCATCCTGCTTAACCCCAGGTCGAACGTGATCGAGGTCGGCCGCAGCCGGCGGGTGATCTCAACGCCCGCGCGCCGGGGCCTGATCGCGCGCCAGGGCGGGCTCTGCGGCTGGCCGGGTTGCGATCGCCAGGGCCGCGTCGTTCACCACGTCCAGTTCTGGAACCGGGGCGGCGACAGCGACCTCCCGAACCAGGCCCTCCTCTGC
>DATCNF010000374.1:0-17163 GCA_036565325.1 Candidatus Dormiibacterota bacterium
GCCCTCGAGGAGCGCGACGGGCGCTGAGCCGAGCTCGCCGGCGGCCAGCACCAGCCGCGGCCGGAAGCGGCTCCACGCCACCTCGAGCAGGGGCTGCCGCTCCGCCTCGCCGCCCACCACCGCCAGCTCCCGCGTGGGACCCAGGTAGAGATCCAGGGCGCCGAGGGCGGTGCCGAAGGCGGTGGGCGCCCGCTCCACCAGGTCGCGCACCGCCCGCAGCGCCGACACCCCCGCTTTCTCCAGGTCGCCATCGCCCGTCAGCAGCGCCAGTCGCTGCAGCACGTCGGCGGCCATCGAGTTGCCGGCGGGGACGGCGTTGTCGAACAGCTCCTTGAGCCGTGCCAGCGGCGTCCCCGCGTCGGCAGCCGACTGGAAGAAGCCGCCGCGCTCGTCGCCGAACAGGCGCACCAGGTGGCGCCCCAGCTCCAGCGCGGCCTCGATCCAGCGCGGCTCGAAGGTGGTCTCCCAGAGGGCCAGGCAGGCGGCCGCCATGGCGGCGTAGTCGCCGCTGAAGCCGGGGGCGCCGGTCCGGCCGGCGCGCCAGGAGCGGGCCAGCCGGCCCTCCGGCCCTCGCATCGAGCCGAGCACGAAGTCGCCGGCGCGCGCCGCCGCTTCGACATAGCGCGGCTCACCGAGCACGCGCCCGGCCTCCGCAAAGGCCGTGATCGCGAGCCCGTTCCAGGCCGCCAGCACCTTGTCGTCGGTGCCGGGGTGCACCCGCTGCTCGCGCAGCTCGAAGAGGGCCTTCAGGACGTCGGTGGGTGGCCGCGGTGCGTCCAGGCCGTCGGGCATCCAGAGCACGTTGGCGCCCTCCCAGTTGCCGCCCGGCAGCGCTCCCAGGCCCTCGGCCGCCCCGTGTTTCGAGAGCTCCTCGTAGGACCAGGTGAAGAACCTGCCCTCCACGCCCTCGGAGTCGGCGTCCTGGGCCGACCAGAACCCGCCCGCCGGGTCGCCCATCTCGCGCAGCAGGTAGTCGAGCGTCTCGCGCACCACCCGCCGGTAGGGCTCGCGCCGCGTCACCTGCCAGGCGTGCAGGTAGGCGAGCGCCAGCTGGGCGTTGTCGTACAGCATCTTCTCGAAGTGCGGCACCAGCCAGCGCTGGTCGGTCGAATAGCGGTGGAAGCCGCCGCCGAGCTGGTCGTACATCCCGCCCGCAGCCATCCGGTCGAGCGTGGTCACGGCCATCGGCAGGGCGTCGGCCTGGCCGCGCAGATGGCAGCGCAGGAGCAGCTCAATTCCCATCGGCTGCGGAAACTTGGGCGCCGGCGAGAAGCCGCCCCAGCTGGGGTCGAACGCGCGCCCATAGGCCTGCACCGCCTGGGTCAGCAGGGATTCCGTGAGCGGCTGGGCGGAGGCGCCCACCGCGGTGGCGCGCGCGATGGCGGCGGCCACCTGGCGGCCCTGGCCGGCCAGCTCTGACCGCCGGGCGCGCCAGGCCTCGGCGATCGCCGTCAGCAGGCGCGGGAAGCCGGGAAGACCGTGCCGATCCTCGGGCGGGAAGTAGGTGCCTGCATAGAAGGGCTCGCCCGCGGGAGTCAGGAAGACCGTCATCGGCCAGCCGCCCTGCCCGGTCATGGCCTGGACCGCGTCCATGTAGACGGCGTCGATGTCCGGCCGTTCCTCGCGGTCGACCTTGATGCTGACGAAGCTGTCGTTCATCAGCTGCGCGGTAGCGGCGTCCTCGAACGACTCCCTTTCCATGACGTGGCACCAGTGGCAGGCCGAGTAGCCGACCGAGAGCAGGATGGGCCGGTCCTCCGCGCGTGCCCGCTCCAGCGCCTCGGGGCCCCACTCGTACCAGTCGACCGGGTTGTGCGCGTGCTGGAGCAGGTAGGGGCTGGTGGCCACGGCCAGCCGGTTGGCCATGATCCCGAGGTTACCCGCGCCTGCGAGCAAGCCTTCTGCCCGGATAACCCCGGATATCCGTCCCCCCGCCGGCCATCGACCCCCGATGACCCGGGATATCCGGCTGGGCTACCCGCCTAGGTTTCGCCGCCGTTGCGCTCGTTGGCCGCGACCACCAGCTTGAGCAGCCGCAGCAGCTCCTCCCGCTGGTCGCAGTCGAGAGCGCCTACCAGGCGCTCGGTCATGCGGTGGGTGCGCGGAATCAGCTCCTCCAGCGTCCGCTCGCCCCGGGCCGTGAGCCTGATCGTCTTGCGGCGGCCGTCGTTGGCATCGCGTCCCCACGCGATCAGGCCGCGCGCGGTCAGGCGGGCCACCACGTCGGCCATGGTGGAGCGGTCGAGGGAGATTCGTTCGCCCAGCGTGCGCTGGTCGATGTCCGGCTCGCCGCCCAGCGCGTTCAGCGCCGCGAACTGGGGCGACGTGATGGTGGTCGAGACCTCCTCGCTCCAGACCAGGTTCAACACCTGCAGAGCCCGCCGGATCAGGTGCCCGGGATGCCGGGACAGATCCTCGGTCTTCACTCGCCCTCCTTCGAGGCCACCACGTGGTAGCCGACCGGAAGCAGTCGGATGCCCAGCCGCTCCTCGACCGTGCCCCAGAGGCCGCGCGGCAGCAGCAGCGCGAAGAGGCCGGCGGTGGCGCCCAGCCCGATCAGGTACCAGGGCCCGCCGTCGCTGAACAATGTCTGCACCGCGAAGAGCAACACGGCGCCCAGGATCGGCCCTTCGAAGGTGCCCAGGCCGCCGACCAGCACCATGAAGATCATGTAGGCCGTCCAGACCACGCTGAAGGTCGAGGTGGGCTCGATGAACAGGGTATTGGCCACGGTCAGCACGCCCGCCGCGCCGCAGCCGAGGCCCGCCAGCACGAAGAGCACGCGCTTGCCGGCGGCCACCCGCACGCCCAGGGACGCGGCCGCCTCCTCATCGTCCCGGATGGCCTGCAGGGAAGCGCCCAGCGGGCTCCGGAGGAGAAGGAAGAGCGCCCCCATGAGCACGGTCGTGCAGCCGAGCGCCAGCCAGTAGGTGTAGGCCTGCCGCCAGTCGGGCGGGTACTGGTTCATCTGGATCAGCGAGATGCCGGTGCCGGCGCCGAGCGCCTTGTCCAGGCTGACCAGGATCGCGAAGACCTCGGCGATCACCCACATCCCGATCGCGAAGGGGGCCGCGCGCAGCCGCAGCGCCACCACCGAGATGGGCGCCGAGATCACGCCCACGCCCAGGGCCGCCGCCACCATCGCAACGTAGGGCGGGATGCCGAACCCCGCCAGCAGGACGGTGCCGTACGCACCCAGCCCGAGGAATCCCTGCTGGCCGATCGAGACCAGGCCGCCATAGCCGGCGAGCGCGTTCCACATCCCCGCCAGCAGGACCAGGATCAAGAGCGTGGTCAGCTTCTGCGTGACATTGGTGTCGAAGAGGACCGGCACCAGCGCCAGCAGCACCACCAGCCCGCCGATCCCCGCCATGAAGGCCTTGGAGGTCCGGGTCCAGCGCTGCACGCGGGGGCCGGTGCTCATCGCAGCCTGCTGCGCAGCCCGGGCAGGAGGCCGCCGAAGCGGGCGAGCAGGACGGCCAGGAACACGAGGTGCCCGCCCAGGGCCGCGTACTGGGGGTTGACCTGGGCGCCGAGCGTCTGGGCGACCCCGAGCACGATGCCGCCGGCCAGCGTGCCCCAGAGCGAGCCGGTGCCGCCGATCATCACCGCCTCGAACGCGAAGATCAGCTGGGTGGGCCCGCTCACCGGCCCGAACACCGACCGGATGGCCAGGAACAGCCCGCCCAAGCCGGCGATGCCCACCGCGATGGCGGTCGCGCGCGCGTAGACGGCGCGAGAGTTCACGCCGACCAGCTCCGCGGCATCCGGGTCCTGGGCTGTCGCGCGCATCACCCAGCCGGCGCGGGTGCGGAAGAGGAAGAGGTGGAGGCCGGCGACCACGAGCACGGCGGCGGCCAATATCAGCAGGCCCAGGGCGGAGATCGAGAGGTCGCTGGTCAGCCGCAGGCTGGAGGTGGTGATCGAGCCCGCGCTGCCGCCCAGGGAGCGGACGTCGGGCGAGAAGGCGACCAGGAGCACGTTCTGGAGCACGATCGAGAGACCGAAGGTCGCCAGCAGGGGTGTCAGCAGGCCTCCGCGCAGGCTGCGGTTGAGCACGCTCAGCTGCAGGAGGTAGCCGGCGGCCAGCAGCACCGGCAAGGCGGCAACGTAGCCGAGGAAGGGCGACACCGGCACGTGCTCGAGGACCAGGAAGACCAGGTAGGCGCCCACCACCGCGAGGTCGCCGTGCGCCAGGTTGATGATCCGCATCACCCCGAACATCAGCGAGAGACCGCAGGCCAGCAGGGCGTAGAAGCCGCCCAGCAGCACGCCCTGGAGCACGGCGTTGACCCAGGTCACGCCGGCGCACCGCCCGGCGCCATCCGGCCCAGGCCCAGGTAGGCGGTGGTGACCTGCTCCCGGGTCAAAGCGGCGGCCCGGTCCTGGAGCACGATCCGGCCTTCGAGCATGCAGGCGACGCGGTCGGCGACCTGCAGCGCGCGGGTCAGGTCCTGCTCGACCAGGAGGACAGTGGTCCCCTCGCCGATCACCGTTTCCAGCGAGCGGTAGACCGCGTCGACGGCCGTCGGGGCCAGGCCCAAGGACACCTCGTCCAGGAGGAGCAGCCGGGGGTTGCTCATCAGCGCGCGTCCGATCGCGGTCGCCTGCTGCTCGCCACCGGAGAGGTTGCCGGCCGGCCGCCGGCGCAGGGGCCGGAGCAGCGGGAAGGCCTCCAGCACCGCCTCCAGGTTCCAGCGGCCGGGTCTCTGCCTGACCTCGGCCACGCGCAGGTTCTCCTCCACGGTGAGGCCTGGAAACAGGCGGCGCCCCTCCGGCACCAGGGCGATCCCGAGCGCGACCCGGCGGTGGCCGGGAACCCTGGCCAGGTCGGTGCCGTCGAATCTGACCCGGCCACCGGCCGCCCGGTGAGCGCCGGCGATGGTCCGCAGCAGGGTCGTCTTGCCGGCCCCGTTGGCGCCGACCAGGGCCAGGGTCTCGCCGGCTTCGACGCTGAAGGAGACCTGGCGCACCGCCTGCAGGAGCCCGTATCGGGAGTCGAGGTCCTCGACCCGGAGCAGCGTCACGCCCGGCTCCCCAGGTAGGCGTCGATGACCGCCGCGTGGCTGATCACCAACCGCGGTTCCCCGTCGGCGATGACGCGGCCCGCGCTCATGCAGACGAGACGGCTCACGACCTGGAGCAGGACGTGCACGACGTGCTCGATCCACACGATGGCGATCCCGCGCTGCCGCAAGCCCTCGATGGTGGCGATCAGCTCTCCCGCCTCGGCGTCGGTGAGGCCCCCGCCGATCTCGTCCAGCAGCAGCACCGCGGGGTCGGTCGCCAGCGCCCGCGCCAGCTCCAGGCGCTTGCGGTGCAGCAGCCCCAGGCTCTCCGCGCGCCGGTTGGCGAGGCCCAGCAGCTCGCACTGCTCGAGCACGGTCAGGCAGAGCTGGTAGGCCTCGGACCCGGTGCGCCGGGCGCCGGCGGTGGCGCCCACCAGGACGTTCTCGAAGACGGACATGCCGCCGAACGGCTTGGGGATCTGGTGCGAGCGGCCGATCCCCATCCGGCAGCGGGCGGCCTGGTCGGCGCCGGTGACGTCGGCGCCGCGCAGGCGCACGGCCCCGGCGTCGGGTCGCAGGGAGCCGGCCAGCACGTTCAGCAGCGTCGTCTTGCCGGCCCCGTTGGGCCCCACCACGCCCACGGCCTCGCCAGCGTGCAGCGCGAAATCGACACCGTCCAGCACGGCCAGCGCGCCGAATCTCTTGTGCAGCCGCTCCCCGACCAGGAGCGGCTCCGGGCTAGGTCCCGTAAGCCTTGAGCTTGCCCGCCACCGGCACCTTGGTGTCGGCGGCATTCTCACAGATCGTGAAGTCGACCGGCCACTGCGTGGTCTTCAGCCACTGGCCGCCGATGATCGGCGTGGCGACCACGTTGGCGACCGGGCCCGAGCCCCAGGCCAGGTGCCCGACCGGGGTGTCCACGGCCAGGGTCTTCATGGCGTCGGCGACCTTGGCCTTGTCCTTGGGGTTGCCGCTCGCCTTGAGCGCGGCCGCCGCCACGTCGAAGAGGGCCAGGCTGGCGCCCAGCTGCTGGTTCCACTGTTTGCCGGTGGCCTTGGTATAGCCATCGCCCAGGGCCTGGGCGGAGATCCCGGTCAGCGACGAGGTGTAGGGCCAGGTCGGGTGCCAGTACACACCCGAGGCGAGGCCGGTGCCGATGTCGCCCAGCGCGCTGACCTGCGACGGGAAGAGGCCGGTCTTGGCGATCTGGCCGATCTTGACCATCGAGGTGTAGCCCTGCTGTGCCGCCTGGCGCCAGAAGGTCGCGAAGTCGGGCGGGATCGGGAAGGTGTTGAAGATCTGGCAGTTGTTGCGCTTGAAGGTCGCGATCTGCGAGGAGTAGTCGTTGGTGCCGTCAGCGTAGGCGCCGGGGTCGACGATCTTGTAGCCGGCCTTCTCCAGCAGCGGCCCCAGCGCGCCCCGGATGGCGTTGCCATCGGCATCGTTCGGCCACATCACCCCGACCGTGTTGTTGGTGGGCACCTGCGGCCAGAGGTGGGTATAGGCGAGGTTGAACTCGTTGACGCCGAAGCAGAAGTGATAGGTGTAGCGGAAGGGGGAGGCCGCGCCCGGCTTGGCGCCCCGGCCGAAGTACCAGGCCTCCCAGGGCACCACGGTGGAGATGCAGGGAACCCCGGCGGCTTCGGCGGCGTCGGAGACCGGGTTCACCGTCTCGGGGGTCGAGGTGGCCAGGACCAGGTCGACCTTCTGGGACTGGATCAGGTCGTTGGCGACCTGGGCGCCCACCGAGGGGGTGGACTGGCCGTCCTTGCTGATGATCTCGACCGAGTAGTTGGTGCCACCGATCGCGAGGCCCTTGTCGAAGGCCTTCTTGGCCAGGCCGATCACGTAGGGGTCCGGCTCCCCGAAGCCGGCGGCAGGCCCCGTCAAGGGGCTGACGAAGCCGATCTTGATGGTGCCCCCGGAGGAGCTGGTGGTCGAGCCCACGCAGGCTGCCAGGACTCCCGGCAAGGAGAGGCCGCCGAGCGCGATTCCGCTCCGCTTGAGCATCTCGCGCCGCGTGAGGACGCTCTCGAAGGGGCTGCTGACCGGGGTCCTGGATTTACCCACGACGACCTCCTCCCGAGTGGAGAGGATCGCGAGCCGGAGGCGATCCTCCGTGTACCGAGCATTCGGAGTGTGGGCTACGCCCTCGGGCTCGTCAAGTGGACGTTAGATGCCCTTCCCGGCGAACGCCAGCTGGCGACGGAGCGCGAAGCGGCTGGCCAGGTTGACGACCAGGACCAGCACCACCAGCAGCAGGGCGGCGCCCCAGGCCTGGTCCTGCAAATCCTTGTAGGGCACCAGCGCGTCATGGAAGACGGTCAGCGGCAGGGCCTGCATGGGCTGCGTCACGTCGAACTTGAGGATGCGGTTGCCAAAGGCCGTGAAGAGCAGGGGCGCGGTCTCACCCGCGGCGCGCGCCACCGCCAGCAGCGCGCCCGTGACGACCCCCGGCGCCGCGGCGCGCAGCATCAGCTGCAGGGCGACGCGCCAGCGCGGCAGCCCCAGCGCCAGGCCCGCCTCGCGCAGGCCAGGCGGCACCAGCAGGAGCGCGCCCTCGGTGGTCCGCATCACGACCGGCAGCATGAGGACGGCCAGGGCGCCGGCGCCGCTGAGCGCCGAGAAGTGATGGAAGGGCGCCACCAGGAGGGCGTACGCGAAGAGGCCGATCGCGATCGACGGCGTGCCCACCAGCACGTCGCCGGCCAGCCGCACCCAGCCCGCCCAGCGGTGCTGCCGGTACTCGGCCAGGTGGGTGCCGGCCAGGATTCCCACCGGCACCGCGAACAGCGAGGCGATGCCGACGATCAGCAGCGTGCCCACGATCGCGTGCTGGACGCCGGCCCCCGGGATCCCCTCCGGGCGCTCGAAGTGCAGGTAGAAGTCGGGCTGCACGACGGACCTCCAACCGTTGGCGATCGTGTAGGCGAGCACCAGCGAGAGCGGCAGCAGGGCAACGGCGGCGGCCACGTAGATGAGGACGCGCGCCACCAGGTCGCGGGCGCGCCGGCGGCGGCTCCTCATGCGCGCTCCACCGTGCGCACCAGCAGCAGCGCGGCCGCATTCACGACCAGCGTGACCAGCACCAGGACCAGGCCCAGCTCGATCAGCGCGGACGAGTACAGCTGCCCGGTCGCCTCCGTGAACTCGTTGGCGACCACGCTGGCCAGCGTGTAGCCGGGGGCGAACAGCGAGGGCTGGATGTCCGGCCGGTTGCCGATCACCATGGTCACGGCGATGGTCTCGCCCAGGGCGCGACCGAGCGCCAGGACCGAGGCCCCGAAGAGGCCGGCCCGGGCGGCGGGCAGGACCACCCGCCAGGTCATCTCCCACCAGGTCGACCCCAGCGCGTAGGCGCCTTCCCGGAGGCCGTTGGGCACCGCCTTGATGACGTCGCGGGAGATCGCCGCCAGGGTGGGCAGGACCATCACGGCCAGCACCACGACCGCGGTCAGGATCGAGGTCTGGCGGGGCGTGCTGCCGAAGAGCGGGAAATTGGGAAAGCGGGCGTTGAGCGGGATCTCGACGTGGCGGTACAGCCAGGGCGCCAGCACGTAGAGGCCCCAGATCCCGTAGACCACGCTGGGGATGGCGGCCAGCAGCTCGACGCCGATCCCGATTGCGCCCCGCAGGCGCGGTCGCGAGCTCTCGGCCAGGAAGAGCGCCACGCCGACGCCCACCGGCAGCGCCAGAGCCAGCGCCAGGAACGCCGTCACGACGGTGCCGAAGATGTAGGGCAGCGCCCCGAAGTGGACCGTGACCGGGTTCCACTCGCGCCCGACCAGGAAGCCCGGCCCGAAGTGGGTGATGGCCGGCCAGGCCTGCTGGGCGAGGATGACGACGATCGCCAGCAGGGACAGCGGGGCCGCCGCCGCGACCACCGCCGTCAGGCCGCGAAAGCCCTCGAAGGGCGCCCGCCTACGCGGGGCGGTCGAGACGGTAGCCGATGCCACGGACTGTGACGATGGCGAAGGGCACCCTGGCGGCGAACTTGGCCCGGAGCCAGCGGATGTGGACGTCCACGGTCTTGCGGTCGCCCACGAAGCTGGGGCCCCACACCTGCGTGAGCAATGCGTCTCGGGAGTGGACCCGACCGGGATGGGCGAGCAGGAAGGAGAGGAGGTCGAACTCGCGCGCGGTGAGCTTGACCTCGGCGCCGTCCAGCCAGACCCGCCGCGCCGGGCGGTCGATGGCGAACTCGCCCAGCGTCTCCCGTTCCGGCGCCGCCGCGCCTGCGGTGTCGCCCTGGATGCGCCGCAGCACGGCGTTGACGCGGGCCATCACCTCGCGCACCGAGAAGGGCTTGGTGATGTAGTCGTCAGCGCCTAGCTCGAGGCCCACGATCTTGTCAACCTCGGCGTCCTTGGCGGTGAGCATGATGATCGGGGTGCGGCCGCTGCGGCGCAGCGCGCGGCAGACCTCGAGCCCGCTCATGCCGGGCAGCATGAGGTCGAGCAAGACCAGGTCCGGGCGTCCGGTCTGGGCCAGGCGCAGGCCGGTGGCGCCGTCCCGCGCCTCCTGGACCGCGTAGCCGGCGCCGGCCAGGTTGTAGCGCAGCATCTCCCGGATGCCCTCGTCGTCCTCGACGACCAGGATCCGCGCCACCGGCGCCGGCGCCGGCTGCGCGCTAGCCAAGCTCCACGACCTGGCCGGACTGCAGGAAGACGATGTCCTCGGCCACGTTGGTGACGCGGTCGGAGATCCGCTCCAGGTTGTGCGCGACCAGCATCAGGGTCACGGTGCGCAGCGCCTCATCTGGGTCGACCCCCTCGTGCGAGGACATGTCCGAGATCAGGTCGTCGAAGACGCGGTGGTACAGGCGGTCGATCTCGTCGTCCTTGGCCGCCACCTCGCGGGCCTTGGCCTCGTCCTGCTCGATCAGGGCGTCCAGGATGTCGTGGACCTGGCGGATGGCGGCCTCGCCCATCAGACCGAACTCGGCCCGCAGCGGGACCGCGGGCAGGCCCGAAAGGGTGGTGGTCATGCGGGCGATGCGGACCGCGTAGTCACCCATCCGCTCCAGCTCGGTGGCGATGTAGACGACGCCCATCAGGACCCGCAGGTCGCGGGCGACCGGCGCCTGGGTCGCGATCACCACGAAGCAGCGCTCGCGGATCTGCCGGAAGAGCTCGTTGAGCTGCTGGTCGTTGAGCCGGACCTGGTCCGCGAGCTCGGTGTCGCGGTTGCGCATGGCGCGCAGCGAGTCGTCGATCTGGGACTCGACCTGGGTCGCCATCCGGAGCAGGTCGTCGCGGAGCGAGTCGAGCTCCTTCCGGAATTCTTCTCTCATAATCCGGGGTCCCCGCAAAATCGCAGATTTTGTGGGGTGGTCAGCCGAAACGCCCTGTGATGTAGTCCTCGGTCCTTTGGTCCCGAGGCCGGTTGAAAAGCTCGACGGTGGGCCCGAACTCGACCAGCTCGCCGAAGCGCTGGACGGGGTCCATGAGCATGAAGGCGGTGAAGTCGGCGACCCGGCCCGCCTGCTGCATGTTGTGCGTCACGACCACGATCGTGTAGCGCTCGGCCAGGCGCGACATCAGGTCCTCGATCTTGAGGGTGGCGACCGGGTCGAGTGCCGACGCCGGCTCGTCCATCAGGATCACCTCCGGGTTGACCGCCAGGCAGCGCGCGATCGACATCCGCTGCTGCTGGCCGCCGGAGAGAGCCACGCCCGGCGACCGGAGGCGGTCCTTGACCTCGTCCCAGAGGGCGGCGTCGGTCAGGCTCCGCTCCACCGTCTCCTCGATCTTGCGTCGCGACCAGCCCAGCAGGCGAGGCGCGAAGGCGACGTTGTCGTAGATCGACATCGGGAAGGGGCTGGGGCGCTGGAAGACCATGCCCACCCGCTGCCGCAGGCGCAGCAGGTCGCGGGTGGCGATGATGTCGCCGGTGCCTTCGAGCAGGACGCGGCCCTCGGCCCGGCTGCGCGGCACCAGGTCGTACATGCGGTTGAAGATCCGCAGCAGCGTGCTCTTGCCGCAGCCGGAGGGACCGATCAGGGCGGTGACGCGCTTCTCGGGGATCTCCAGGGAGACGTCCTGGAGCGCCTTGAACTTCTCGTAGTAGAAGGAGACGCGCTCGACCTTGATCTTGGTCGGCGAGGCGCCCGGCATGGCCCTGAGGGCCGGCGGCTGGATGACCGCCTGGGCTTGCTCCACCACTCTGCAGCGTACGGCCCGCTGGGTTAAGGGCTGTTTATGGAGAAGTTAAGGCGGCCGGCAGCGCCATCCCGAAGAGCTGCCCGCCGCCGGGCGCCGCCTCGGTCCAGACCCGGCCTCCCTGGAGCAGGACGAGGTGCTTGACGATGGCCAGCCCCAGCCCGGTGCCGGGCACCTCGCGGTTGCGCGCGGGGTCGACCTTGTAGAAGCGCTCGAAGACCCGGTCCCAGTGCTCGGGCGAGATGCCGTTGCCGTGGTCGCGGACGGTGATCCGGACCTCCCCGCCGGCAGGCTCGGCGCTCACCTCGATGGGGGTGCCAGGCGGCGAGAACTTGGCCGCGTTGTCGAGCAGGTTGCCGAGCGCCTGGGCCAGCTTGGCGCGGTCCGCCTCCACCACCAGGCCCTCGCTCACGGTGAGCTCGACGGGGCGGCCCCCGGCGCGCTGGGTGACCTCGCGCAGCACCGCCTCGACCTCCACCGGGCTGCTCTCCACGAGCGCCCGGCCGGCCTCGATCTCGGCCAGCTGGCGGAGGTTGTCCACGATCGCGGCCAGCCGGTCGGCCTCGATCACGATCCGCTCCGTGAACCGGTGCCGCGCGTCCTCGGGCGGGTGGCCTTCCAGGCTCTCGGCGGCGAGGCGGAGGGCGGTGAGGGGCGTCTTGAGCTCGTGTGAGAGGTTGGCGACGAACTCCTGGCGGACCGTCTGCAGCCGCCGCAGCTCGGTCACGTCGGTGAGGAAGACCAGCGTCAGCCCCGAGCGCGGCCCGGGCACCAGCTTGCTGATCACGACCCGCTGCGTATGGGTCAGGCGCGCCTCCCCGTCCGGCCGCCCCTGGCGCAGCAGCTCGTCGAGGCGGGCCTCGCGGGTGACCTCCGCCACGTGCAGGGGCAGGCGCTCGAGGTCGATGCCGAAATAGGCGCGCGCGGCCCGGTTGGCGGCCAGCACGCGGTTCTCGCGGTCGACCAGCATGGCCATCACCGGGGCCTCCTCCAGGAGGTCGGCAAAGGGCTCGTCGGGCTCGGGCGCGACCGGGGTGGCCCTGGCCTCCCGCCACCTCCGCCAGATCACGCGGCGAGTATAGGTACGGACCATCCGTCTAACCGGGCGTTAACCCCGGCCTAACCAGGCGCCCCCTACGCTGCGGCCATGCAGCTCAGCAAAGTCTCAACGTGCCTGGCCGCCGTGGCCACGGCGCTCCTGGTGGCGGCCTGTGGCGGTGCCGCCTCCAACAGCGGCACCAGCTCGACCGCCCCCACGCCGGACGTCGGCAGTGGGAGCCTCACCGGCGCCGGGGCCACCTTCCCGGAGCCCTTCTACACGAAGGCCTTCTACCAGTACAACCAGCTTCACTCCGGCGTGACGGTGAACTACCAGGCGGTCGGCTCGGGCGCCGGCATCCAGCAGTACACCAAGGGCACGGTCGACTTCGGCGCCAGTGACGTGCCGATGACGCAGGCCGAGCTCACGGCCGCGGGAGGCGCCGACACCCTGGTCGAGATCCCGACCACGCTGGGCGTGGTGGCGATTGCCTACAACGTCCCGGCGGTCAGCAGCCTGCAGCTGGACGGGCCGACGCTGGCCGGCATCTTCCTGGGCACCATCAAGGCCTGGGACGACCCGGCGATCAAGGCCCTTAACCCCGGGGCCAGTTTGCCCTCCAAGGCGATCACCGTCGTCCACCGCTCGGACGGCTCCGGCACCACCTACGCCTTCACCGACTACCTCGGCAAGGTAAGCCCGGACTGGAAGACCAAGGTCGGGGTCGCCAAGTCGGTTTCCTGGCCGGTCGGCATCGGCGGGCAGGGCAACGCCGGCGTCGGCAACTCCGTCAAGCAGACCGACAACTCGATCGGCTATGTCGAGCTGGCCTACGTGGTCCAGAGCGGCATGCAGTCCGCGACCCTCAAGAACGCCGACGGCAAGTTCGTGAAGCCGAGCCTGGACGGCGCCAGCGCCGCCGCGGCCGCCAACACCGCCGTGAGCCCCGACAACTTCTCGATCACGAACAACCCCGGCGCCACCACCTACCCGATCGCCAGCTTCAGCTGGTTGATCCTCAAGAAGGCCCAGGCCGATGCCACCAAGGGCCGCGCGCTGGTCTACCTCTTCGACTGGCTGACCACGGACGGGCAGACTTACGGCAAGGACCTCCAGTACGCGCCGCTGCCCAAGCCGGTGCAGACCTACGCCGGCACCCAGCTCAAGACGGTCACAGCCAGCGGAGCGCCGATCCTCAAGTAACGAAACCCTCTCCCCTCCGGGGAGGGTTGGGGTGGGGCAACCTTCCCCCGAAGGGGTAGGTACCGTGGAGGCCCGTGACCGTCGCCCAGGCGCTGTTCATGGGGCTCCTCCAGGGCGCGACCGAGCTGTTCCCCGTCTCCTCCTTGGGTCACGCCGTGATCGTGCCCTCGCTCTTGCGCTGGTCCTTCAAGCAGTCCGATCCCACGTTCCTGCCCTTCCTGGTGCTCCTGCACCTGGGCACCGCGAGCGCGCTCCTGGTCCTCTACCGGCGGGACTGGGCGCGCCTGATCGCGGGCTTCGTGCGAGCGGCCATCCGCGGCCGCATCCAGGGCGAGGACGAGCGCATGTCGATGCTGCTGGTGGTGGGCACCCTCCCCACGGGCGTGGCCGGGCTCCTCTTCGAGTCGCGGTTCAAGGCGCTCTTCGGCAACCCCCGGGCGGCGGCGGCCTTCCTGGTCGCCAACGGCGTGCTCCTGCTCGGCGCCGAGGTCCTGCGCCGGCGCGGCGAGCGCCGGAACGCCTCCCGGGCCGAGCAGGAGGCGTCCTTCGTGCAGGCGGAGAAGCTGTCCTTCCGGGCCGCGCTGCTGGTCGGCGCCTGCCAGATCCTGGCCCTGTTCCCGGGCATCAGCCGGTCCGGGGTCACCATGGCCGGCGGCCTCCTGGCCGGCCTGCGGCACCAGGAGGCGGCGCGCTTCTCCTTCCTGCTGGCGACCCCGGTGATCGCCGCGGCGGGCCTCCTGGAGGTGCCGGCGCTGTTCCAGGCGGGCATCCCGCTCGGCCTCTACGCCGCCAGCGCCGTGCTCTCGGGCCTGGCCGCCTACGCCAGCGCGCGCTTCCTGATCCGCTGGTTCCGGGTCGGGCGCCTCGACCCCTACGGCGCCTACTGCCTGCTCGCCGGGGGGGTCGCCCTGGCTCTGCTACGTTAGAGCGCGGACATGAGAAACAGCCCCGCGGTGGCCGGACTGCTGGTCCTGGCGGTGGTCTTCGTGGTGCTGGCCCTGCTCTACGCGCTGGGCACGGTCGGCTGGACGGCCAACCCCGCGGACGCCCACCACTACAAGCACGCGGCCGTGATGCTGGTGCTGGCGATGCTCTGCGGGGTCGCGGCCAACTTCGCCAGGAACCGCCCGGCCACGGGTTAGCCTGCCGGCGATGAGCGAGCTGGCCGAGACCGCCACCGCCGAGGCTGCCGCCCCGCCGCGCCCCGACCTGCCCCCTGAGGTCCTTTACCTCAACCGCGAGCTCTCGATGCTCGCCTACATGGAGCGCGTGCTCGGGATCGCCGAAGACCCCGCGCGCCCGCTCCTGGAGCGCGTGGCCTTCCTGGCCATGTCCTGCGATGCGGTGGACGACTTCTTCCAGATCCGGGTGGCCGGGCTCAAGGAGCAGCAGGAGTCGCCGCAGGCGCTGACCTCGCCGGACGGCCTCACCCCGGCGCGCCAGCTGCGCGCCATCCGGGGCCGCGTGGAGGGCATCGTGGAGCGTCACACCCGCCTCTACGTGGAGGACCTCAAGCCCGAGCTGCGGGAGGCGGGGATTGTGATCTGCGACGCCTCCCAGCTCAGCGACGAGGACCGCCGGCACCTCACTGCCGAATTCCGGGAGCGCATCTTCCCGGTGCTGACGCCGCTCGCCGTCGACCCCGGCCACCCCTTTCCCTACATCTCCAACCTCTCGCTCAACCTGGCCGTCCTGGTCCGCGACCCGCTGCGCCGGCGCCTGAGCTTCGCGCGCCTGAAGGTGCCGCCGCTGCTGCCCCGCTTCGTCGCCCTGCCCGACGGCGAGCGCTTCATTCCGCTGGAGCAGGTGATCGCCGACAACCTGCAATTGCTGTTCCCGGGCATGGAGGTCGCCGGCCACCACGTCTTCCGGGTCACCCGCGACGCCGACCTGGACGATGTCGACAGCGAGGCCGAGGACCTGCTGGCCGCCATCCAGACCGAGCTCCGGCGCAGGCGGCGGCGGGCCCGGGGTGTGCGGCTGGAGGTGGAGCCGGGCATGTCGTCGTCGGTGCTGCCGCTCCTGATCGACGAGCTCGACCTGGCGGCCGGCGACGTCTACACCATCGACCGCCTGCTCGGCCTCAACGACCTGATGATGCTGACCCAGCTCGACCGGCCCGACCTCAAGCCGGAGCGCTGGACGCCGACCACGCAGCCCCGCCTGGGCGGGGCGGCCGCGGTGGCGCCCGACTTCTTCGGGGTGATCAGCGCCGGCGACGTCCTCCTGCACCACCCCTACGACTCCTTCGCCACCTCGGTCGAGTCGTTCATCGCCCACGCCGCCGCCGATCCCAACGTGCTCGCCATCAAGCAGACGCTCTACCGGACCTCCGGGCCGGCCAGCGCCATTGCGCGCTCCCTGGTGCTGGCCGCCGAGGCCGGCAAGCAGGTGGTGGCGCTGGTCGAGCTGAAGGCCCGCGGCGACGAGCAGGCCAACATCACCTGGGCGCAGGCGCTGGAGGAGGCGGGCGTCCACGTCGTCTACGGCCTGGTCGGGCTGAAGACCCACGCCAAGGTGCTGCTGGTGGTGCGCCAGGAGGAGGACGGCATCCGCCGCTACGTCCACATCGGGACCGGCAACTACAACGCCCGCACGGCCGCCAGCTACGAGGACATCGGCCTGCTTTCGGCCAACGCCGGCCTGGGCGCCGACGTCAGCGATCTCTTCAACTACCTGACCGGCTACAGCCGCCAGCGCCGCTACCACGAGCTGATGGTGGCCCCGGCCGGCGTCCGCCCCGGGATGCTGAAGCTGATCGCGGGCGAGGCTCACCAAGAGGGCCGGATCGTGATCAAGGTCAACAACCTGGTCGACCCGGAGATCATCGACGCCCTCTACGCGGCCGGCCAGGCGGGCGCGCGCATCGACCTGATCGTGCGCAGCATCAGCTGCCTGCGGCCGGGCTACCCGGGCCTCTCCGAGAACATTCGCGTGCGCTCCATCGTCGGCCGCTTCCTGGAGCACTCGCGCATCTTCCGGTTCGGCCCCGACGCCCGCGCCCAGTACTTCATCGGCTCGCCGGACCTGATGGAGCGCAACCTCGACCGCCGGGTGGAGGCCGTGGTGCCGGTCAAGGACGCCGCCCTGCGCAAGGAGATCCAGGGCTGGCTCGACCTCAGCCTGGCCGACGACACGCTGGCCTGGACGCTGGACGCCGAGGGGTCCTGGACCAAGGTCCCGACCACCCACGGCCTGGATGTCCAGGCCAAGCTCCAGGAGGTGGCGCTGGAACGAGCGCATGGCCGTTGAGCGCGAGGTAAAGCTGGGGGCGGCCCCCGGTTTTCACCTGCCGGCGCTGGACGGGGTGCTCGAGGGCGTCACCGCCGACGCGGCCGACGAGAAGCGGCTGGAGACCGTCTACCACGACACCCCCGACCTCCGCCTGGCCCGCTGGGGGGTGTCTCTCCGGCATCGGGCCGGCGAGGGCTGGACCGTGAAGCTGCCCGGCTCCGAAGAGGCGCCCGAAGGGGGCCTCGCCCGCGAGGAGCTCGAGTTCGAAGGGCCTCGCACCCGGGTGCCGGCGCCCGCGCTGAAGCTGCTGGCAGCGTACGTGCGCAACTCGCAGCTGGAGCCGGTGGCGCGGCTGAAGACCCGGCGCCGGACCGTCCGCCTGCGCGACCCCAAGGCCCGGCTGCTGGCGGAGGTGGTCGACGACGAGGTCTCGGTGCTGGAAGGCCGGCGCGTCGCCTCACGGTTCCGCGAGGTGGAGGTCGAGCTGCGGGAGGGCGGCGAGAGCCTGCTCCCGGCC
>DATCNF010000375.1:0-2302 GCA_036565325.1 Candidatus Dormiibacterota bacterium
GCGCAGAGCACGTAGACCGCCCGCCAGCCGGCGCCCAGGGCCAGGGCGAGCACGAGCAGCAGCGGGCCGATCGCGGCCCCGGCCGAGCCGGCGAAGGTCCAGCGCGCCATGTTGACCTCGTGGCGCTCGGGCTCGTGGTCCATCAGGGAGGCCTGCGAGAGGCTGACGAAGGCGCCCGAGGCGGACCAGATCACGACGAAACAGAGCAGCAGCCAGGCGAACCCGGGCGCCAGGGCGACCAGCACCAGCGTGACGGCGAAGGCGAGGCCGCCCCCGACCACGATCAGCCGGCGCCGGCCGGCGTCGCCGAAGAGCCCGAGGACGGGCTCGACCAGGGCCGCCACCACGCCCGGCACCCCCAGCAGGACGCCGATCTGGACGTAGCCCAGGCCCAGGTCCCGGCGCATCAGGGGCCACGCCGCCTCCTGGGCGCCGAAGACGATCTCGTCGAGAGCCTCGATCGCGAGGAAGAGGACGATGAGATTGAGAGCCCGGCCTCGCGGCCGGGCCCGGACTCAACCGGGCACGACGGGAAACTCTAGACGTTCAGACGGCCGGTGGTCGACATGATCGTCATGATCCATGACGATGCTAACCTCTCAGGGTGCTGGCCAGCACCGGCTTCCTCCTGGCCCGGGCGGGCGCTGAATCGCGACGTCGCTTCACGCAGGCGCTGGCCGCCCAGGGGCTGACCCTCGCCGAGTTCGGCGTGCTCATGGTCCTGGGCGAGGTGGGCAGCGCCCCCCAGGGGGTGCTCGGCGAGCAGGTCGGGATCGATCCCCGCAACCTGGTCCCCGTGATCGATGAGCTGGAGGCGCGCAGGTACCTGCGGCGCGCGCCTGACCTCGAGGACCGCCGGCGCCACGCGGTGACGCTGACCGCGGGCGGCCGCCGCCTGCTGGCGCGGCTGCGGCGGTCCGGGGCGGAGGTCGAGGAGGAGTTCCTGGGCCCCCTCAGCGCGGCCGAGCGCAAGCAGCTCAACTCGACACTGAGGAAGCTGCTCTAACTAGCCGCGATAGGCATGCCGCGGCCGGCCCGTGAAGCCGGGCCGGGTCGCGAAGAGGCTCCCTGAGAGCGGGTGCGCCGCCAGCTGCTCCGGCTTCAAGCCGACCCGAGCCGTGGTGATGTACAGCGTGGCCAGGTCCTCCCCGCCGAACCCGCAGGCCGTCACCCGGGGAGCGGGTATCTGGAGGCTGCGGTCGGGGCTCCCGTCCGGCGTGTAGCGGTGCACTGCCCCGCCGTCCCAGATGGCCACCCAGATGCCGCCTTCGGTGTCGACGGTCAGGCCGTCGGGGAAGCCGGAGTCGATCCGGGCCAGCACCTGGCGGTGCGACCAGGCGCCGCTCTCGAGGTCGAAATCGAACGCGGCCACCTCGCGGGTGAGCGAGTCGACGTAGTAGACGGTGCGGCCGTCCGGGCTCCAGTCGATGCCGTTGGAGATGCCCACCGGGTCCAGCACGATGGTCACCGAGTGGTCGGCGTCGAGGCGGTGCAGACGGCCGCCGCCCGCCTCCTCGCTGTCCAGCATGGTGCCGGCGAAGAAGCGGCCGGCGGCGTCCACGTTGCCGTCGTTCATGCGGGTGCCGGCCACCGCGATGCGCTGCAGCTCGGTGACCCGGCCGGTATCGGGATCGAGAGCGGCGAAGCCCTCGCGCACCGCCAGCACCCAGCCGCCCGCGACTCGCGGCGCCGCCGCCCCCACGTGAGACCCCACGGCGTAACGCCGGTGGCGGCCGCGGCGCAGCTCGTGGACCTCTCCGCCCAGGATGTCGACCCAGACCAGCGAGCCGCGGGCGGCGTCCCAGAAGACGCCCTCGCCGAGCTCCATGCCCAGGTCGAGGACGACCTCGGGCCGGCTCAGGGCCGGCAGTCGACCAGCACCTTGAGGTGTCGTTCCGGTTCCGCGATCAGGGCCCGGAAGCCTCGCTCCACCACCTCGGCCAGGGGCACGCGGTCGGTGATGAAATCCGCCGGCCGGACGGCGCCGGCCGCCAGCAGGGCCAGGGCCCCGCGGTAGTCGTCGCGCAGGTTGTGCGAGAAGGACGCGACCAGCGCCCGCTCGTCGACCACCAGGTCGGTGACGTCGAGCGTGCGGGGCTCGGCGTGTATCCCGACCACCACCGTGGTGCCCTGCTTGGCCGTGGCGTCGAGGGCGGCCTGGAAGCCGGGGCCGCTGCCCGCGCACTCGAACACCACCTCCAGCTGGGCGCCGGGCTCGGCCACCTCAGAGCCCTGGCTGAGCGCCCTTTCCAGCCGGGCCGGGCTGGTCTCGATGACTGCGACCCGCGCCGCTCCCTCGGCG
>DATCNF010000376.1:0-3960 GCA_036565325.1 Candidatus Dormiibacterota bacterium
CATCGGCGCCGCCTGTGGCTGGCTGGCGGCCACTTCACACGCCGTGCCGGACGTGGTCGTGAAGCCCGCGCTCACCAGCCTGCTGGCGGCCTCGGCGGCGCCGAACCCGCCGGCGGCCGCCCTGAACTACTTCGCCCACAACCTCTTCGCGCTGCTGCTGGCGGCGGTCCTGGCCCCGCTCACGGTCGGCCTGGTGGGGTTCCTGCTGACCTTCTTCCCGGGCTTTCTGCTCGGCTACGCGGCCGGCCTCTCCTCCTGGTCGCTGGCCCTGACCGGGATCCTCCCCAACGGACTCCTGGAGATCCCGGCTGCCGCTCTCGCCGGCGGGCTGCTGCTGCAGGTGGGGGCCTCGGTGATCCACATGGAGCCGGCCGGCGGCTGGTCCCGCCGGCTGCTCGCCGCCTACGCCGACTACCTGCGCGCCCTGCGCTGGATCGTGCCCGCGCTGGCAGTGGCGGCGCTGCTCGAAGCCTACGTGGGCTGACCCCGGCTCCCGGCCAGGAAGACCGCCGGGCGCCAGATCCGCACGCCGACCACGGTGGCCCCCGCGATCACCGCCCCGATCGCCATCGCCGCCGGCGGGCCGAGCAGCGCGGAGAGGGCGCCGGCCTGCGTGGAGCCGATCGGCCCCACCCCCATGATCGCCTGCGCGTAAAGCGCCATCACGCGGCCGCGCAGGTGGTCGGGTGTGACGAGCTGGATCCGCGTGTTGGCGGTGGCCATGAAGAGCATCTGGAATACGCCGGCGCCGTACAGCGCCACCAGTGAGAGCCAGAAGTTGCGGCTGACGCTGAAGAGCAGCAGCATCAGCGTCCAGGCCACGCTGTACCAGAACTGGCGGCGGCCGCTGACGTGGGGAACCACCACCAGCGAGAGCGCACCGGAGAGGGCGCCCAGGCCCAACGCCGCCATCAGGAACCCGAACCCGGTGGCGCCGACGTGCAGTACCTTCTCGGCGAAGAGCGGGATCAGCGTCAGCCGGTTCATGGCGAACATCGAGAACACGGCCACCGTCAGCAGGAGAGTCCCCACCAGGCGGTCGTGGCGCGCATAGGCCGCGCCCTCCCGGATCCGCTCCCAGACCGAGCTCGCGCGCTCCTCGTCGCGCACCAGGCGCGGCAGGTTGCTCATCAGCAGCAGCCCGGCGATGGGGCCCAGGAAGCTCAGCGAGTTGATGAGGAAGCAGAGCTTGACGCCCAGGAAGCCGATCAGGACGCCGGCCACCGAGGGGCCCACCACGGCCGCGCCGTTGAACACGGAGGAGTTGAGGGCGATCGCGTTCATGAGGTCCTCGCGGCCGACCATCTCGATCGAGAAGGCCTGGCGGGCGGGGACGTCGAAGACGTTTATCATCCCCACGGCGAAGGCGGCCGCCAGCACCATCGGGTACTGGGCGACCCCGAACTGGGTGACCAGGAAGAGGAAGCCGGAGGGAACCATATAGGCGGTCTGGGTTACGAGCAGGATCCGGCGCTTGGGGAAGCGGTCCGCCACGATCCCGCCCAGGGGACCCAGCGCGAGCATGGGCAGGAACTGGAAGGCCAGCGTGAGGCCGACCAGGAAGTCGTTGTGGGTGAGGATGAGGACGAGCCAGGGCAGCGCGATGCTCTGCATCCAGGTCCCCACCTGGGAGATGACCTGGCCCGTGAAGAACAGCCGGTAATTGCGGTGGCGAAGGGCCCCGAGCGCACGGCGGCGGCGGCCGGGGACCGCCGGCTGAGGCTGTGCCGCTGACAATCCACCCCGGATAATCGCACCATGACCAAGCTCCGCGAAGAGGTGTCCATCGAAGCGGCGGCGGAGCGGGTGTGGGCGGTCGTGCACGAGGACTTGAAGAACGCGCCCAGGTGGTCCGCGACCCTCCAGAAGGCGACGCTCCTCGACGGTCCGCCCGGCAAGGGCGCGCAGATCCGATACGACCTCAAGCTGCCGGCCTGGAAGGGCTCGATCGAGGTTGAGATCAGGACCTGGACGCCGTATCGCAGGTGCGCGGGCGTCTTCACCGACGGTCCCCTGGAAGGCGAATGGGGCTACTCCTACAGCCATCGCGGGGGGGTGACCAAGCTGGTCTACGAGATGGACTACCGGCTGCGGGGCATGCTCCGGTTGCTGGGCGGCGCCCTGGCCGGGCAGTACGCGGCGGGGATCCGCAGCCAGATGGCGGCGCTCAAGAAGTACGTGGAGTCGGGCAAGGGACCGAAGGCGCCGAAATCCGCATGAGCATCCGGCGTTCCTGCCTCTCGGTGCCCGCCAGCAACGAACGCTTCCACGAGAAGGCCGACCAGTCCGCGGCGGACATGGTCATCCTCGACCTCGAGGATTCGGTGGCGCCGGCGGCCAAGGAGCGTGGCCGCGCGCTGGCGGTGCAGGCCCTGACGCGCTTCGAGTACGGCGGCAAGCTGCGGGCGGTGCGCATCAACGGCTGCGACACGCCCTGGTGCCACGAGGACGTGGTCGCCATCGTGCGCGGCGCCGGCGAGCGGCTGGATTCGCTGGTGGTGCCCAAGGTCGACGGTGTCGAGCACGTCCACTTCCTGGACGTGCTGCTCGGCCAGCTCGGCTCGCCGGCCGGCCTCGAGGTCCAGATCGAGAGCGCGCGCGGCATGGAGAACGCCGGGCTCATCGCGGGCGCCTCCCCGCGCCTGCGCGCGCTCCACTTCGGGCCCGGGGACTTCGGCGCCAGCATGGGGATGCCTGGGCTCGGCATCGGCCAGGCGCCCGCCGGCTACCCGGGCGAGTTCTGGCACTACTTCCACGCCCGGGTGGTGACCGCGGCCCGCGCGCACGGCCTGCAGGCGATCGACGGCCCCTTCGGCCAGGTGCGCGACCTCGACGGCCTGCGCGCGGCGGCGGCCCGCGCCGCCGCCATCGGCTTCGACGGCAAGTGGGCGCTCAACCCGCAGCAGGTGGACGTCGTCAACGAGGTGTTCACGCCGGCCCAGGCCGACTTCGACCGCGCCAGCGCCCTGCTCGCCGCCTATGCGCGGGCCACCGGCGACGACCAGCAGGGCGCGGTCATGCTCGGCGACCAGATGATCGACGAGGCCTCCCGCAAGATGGCGTCGGTCACGGTCGAGCGAGGGCGGGCAGCAGGCCTGCGGCCCAGCCCGCAGGGCTGATGCTGGCCTACGTCTTCACCCACTGGCCCGCCGACCCGGACCGGCGCGAGGCGTACGAGGCAGGGGCGGCCGGCTTCCACCGCGGGCTGGCCGCGGCCGGCAGCGAGGGGTTCGAGCGGTCGTTCCTCTATCGGGTGCAGGGCGCCCGCTGGGTCGGCGCCGAGGTGGGCTATGAGGACTGGTACCTGGTCGAGGGCTCGTACGCGCTGGACCCCCTCAACGAGGTCGCGGTGTCCGCGCGGCTGCGGCCGGCCCACGACGTCGCGGCGCACGCGGCAGGCGGCGGGATGGGCGCCCTCTACCGGCTGGTTTCCGGCGTGCCGGAGCCGGGCTCGGGCGAGGTGTCCTGGCTGAGCAAGCCGGCGGGCGAGAGCTATCCCGAGTTCTACGGCCGGTTCTCCGCCGACGCCGTCCTCTGGCGGCGGCAGATGGTGCTGGGCGCGGCCACCGAGTTCATGCTCGAGGGCGACCCGCCACCGGGCCTCACGGGCGTCCGGGTGCGGAGAGAGCTGCTCTTCGGTTAGCCGAAGTGGAGCAGCTCCAGCTGCTCCGAGCGGTCCTTGACCGCGCCTTTGAGCTCGTCCACCAAGCGCCGGTAGCGCTCCTCCGCGTCGCCGTCTTCGAGGCTGACCTCGCGCAGCCCGCGGAGGACCGCGGCCAGCGCCAGCAGGCCCTGCGCCTCGTCGGCGCGGACCCGGCGGGCAGCGGTGCGCAGCTCGCCCGCCACCCGGTCCTCGCCGTTGGCGCGCAGCAGGCTGTAGGCCCGAGCGGCGGCGGTGAGCGCCTTCATGGTGGTGGGATGCAGGTCGGGCGCGCCGCCGCGCGGAGCGGTCGTGCTGCT
>DATCNF010000377.1:0-3309 GCA_036565325.1 Candidatus Dormiibacterota bacterium
GGCCAGGATCGGCGGGTTGGAGATCCCGCTGGTCAGCTCCCCGGCCACCGCCACCCGGCGCTGGGCCCCGGGCCACCAGTCCGGCCCTGGGAAGTAGTCGGCGAGGTGCCGCGGGTCGTAGTGGACGTGGGGGACCATCCCGTCGCGCCAGCGGGCGCCCAGCATGCTCTCGATCTCGAGCGCCGCCCGCGGCGGGTCGAAGGTCGCCCAGCCCAGGCTGGCGAACCCCGAATCCCAGTTCCACTGGTGCGGGTACTGGGCCGGCGAAGGCTTGGTCCAACGCCCGGCGTCGTTGGCCCGCAGCACCTCGCGCGCGCGCTCCGCGAGATCCTCACTCGACATCAAAACGATCGTAGGCAATCAAAAAGTTGCCGTAAGGACCGGCTTGGCCGGTCCGTGTGAGTCCGTGATCGAGACGTTGAGGACCTGGCCAGGGGTCTTTAGGGAGGTAGGTCCGCGGGAGGAACCGTAGGTTCTTCCCGCGCTCTCCGGCGCCCGGCGTCGTTGGCCCGCAACACCTCGCGCGCGCGCTCCGCGAGGTCCGGCGGCATCAGCCCTTGGGCGTCTCCCGGCCGCGGTGCGGCGGCGTCCAGAAGACCACCACCTGGAGGTCCTCCTCGACGTCGTGGAAGTAATGCGGGACCTGCGCCCCGACGAACACGACCGAGCCCGGCACCACGCCCCGGTCCTCCTCGCCGACCCGGATCCGGCCCCGGCCCGCGAGCACGCAGTAGACCTCGTCCTGCTCGTGGGGTGACTGCCCGTCGCGGGTGCCGGCGCGCCAGACCGCGATGCCCACGCTCAGGCTCTCGGCGATCAGGGGCTCCAGGTAGACGTGGTCCTGGTTGAAGCCCGCCAGGGCTTCGCCGGCGTCGAAGGCCTGCATCAGCCGGGCCGGGTCGCGCCCTTGCGCGAGGCTCGGCCGGCCCGGCCCACGCCGCTCTTGGGGGTGGCGCGGGTGGCGATTCCGCAGTGCGGGCAGAAGGCCATCCGCGGCACCATCCGGTGGCAGTGGGAGCAGGGCGCGAGCTCCCCGATCACGACGTCGACGGCCTCTGCCAGCAGCATGTGGTGGATCGCGATCCGGACCCAGAACAGCAGCAGGCCGACCGCCAGCGTGTAGACGATCACGACCCCGACCTCGTTGCTGATGAGCACGTTCACCACGCCGAGGGCGGCCTGCAGGATGGCGGCGATGGCGATCGCGCTGGGGATCGAGCTGAAGAGGTTGTGCGACATGTGCCGGCGCAGTTCGCCCCGGTTGAGCCAGAAGGCGCCCGCGATCACGCCGGTGGTGCTGGCGTTGAGCAGCGGCACCAGCAGCCCCCGCTGGACCACGTCCAGCATGTAGGTCAGCGAGGTGGTGGGCGAGATCAGGCCCTGCGACAGCTCCGGCCAGACCTCGATCAGCGTGGTCGAGAGCGTGAAGCCGAGGGCGCAGGCGACGCCGAAGGTGAAGCCGTCGAGGGCCTCGTCATAGGAGCGCCGGATGACGTAGACGATGAGCGGGCCCACCAGCATCAGGGCCTGCGCGATCAGGGGCAGCACGATGCCGGCCAGCACCACGCTGGCCAGGCTCGGGCCCTGCGTCAGGTTGGTCAGCAGCTGCTGGGTGACCAGGGGGCCGGTGATCAGGGCCCACGGAATGCCCAGCGCAATCCCGACCACCAGCGTCGAGCCGACCACCAGGACCGGCTCGTCCTCGTACACCTCCACCTCGTAGAGGTAGACCAGGTAGAGGACCGGCACCGCCAGCACGGCGACCGCGATCGCCGGCCCGCTCAGGCGCAGGAATCCGAGCGTCGCCAGCAGCAGCAGCACGATCACCAGCGCGACCCGGAAGGGCGCGGTGCGCCGGTGCGGTAGATGCGGCAGCAGGGTGGAGATCACGCTCAGGTGGACCATGTGCTCGCCCGGGTGGGCCGCGAAGGCGTGCTTGCGGCCGTGGGCGTCGGCGCGATCGGAGAGCAGGTGTGCGCCGCAGGCGCCACAGAACTCCCCCGGCGGCACCTGCCGGTCACAGATCGGGCAGGTCACGAGGTCGGTCTGTACGTTCGGCTCGCTCACCGGCGGCGGCAGATTATCAGGTGCCGGGCGCCGGCAGGAGCGAGCGCGCGTCGTAGCGGCGGAAGCGGGGCAGCAGCAGCGCGCAAACCGCCGCACCCAGCACGCATAGCACGCCGCCCGAGAGGATGGAGGCGGTGACCCCGAAGGCGGCTGCCACCGCCCCCGCCTCGAAGTTGCCCAGGGTGGGGCCGCTGGTGTAGCTGATCAGCTCGATGCCGGCCAGGCGGCCGCGCAGGTGGTCGGGGATGGTCTGGTTCCAGATCACCATCCGGAAGATGCCGCTGACCATGTCGGCGGCCCCGGCCAGGGCCAGGAAGACCAGCGCCGGCCAGAGGCTGTGGGTGAGCCCGAAGCCGATGATGGCCAGGCCCCAGGCGACGGCGGCGACGATGACGGCCCGGCCGTGGCGGTGGACCCGGTTGGTCCAGCCGCTGGTCGCGGTCGCGACCAGCGAGCCCACGGCGGGCGCCGCGAACAGCAGCCCCAGCACCCGCGCCCCGCCCAGGTGATCGGCGATGGCGGGAAAGAGCGCCATCGGCATCCCGAAGAACATGGCCACGATGTCCACTGCGTAGGTGCCGATCAGCTCCTGCCGGCTGCGCGCGTAGCGCAGGCCCTCGGCGATCCGGCGCAGCGAGGGTGGCTCGGCGCCGGTCGGCGGCGGCACCGCCCGCATCAGCCACAGTGTGAGCAGGGAGAATCCGAAGCCCGCGATCTCCACCGCGTAGGTGATGGGCAGCCCGAGCCCGGCGATCATCACGCCGCCCAGGGCGGGGCCCAGGATCATGCCCGCGGTGCCGCGCAGGCTGCCGAGCGCGCCGGCCGCGGCGAGCTCGTCCCTGTCCACCAGCCGCGGCAGCAGCGCGTCCAGGGAGGGGCGCTGCATGGCGTAGACGGCGTTCCGAAAGAACTCGACCACGAAGATCACCGCCAGCAGGGGCCGCGCCTGCACGGAGTTGGCGGCCAGGACGGCGGCCGTGAGCATCATCCCCGCCCCGCACACGAGGACCATCCGGCGGCGGTCGTGGGCATCGGCGTAGGCGCCGCCGACCAGGCCGAGCGTGACCAGGGGCACGAAGGCCGCCAGCTCCAGGGAACCCACCGCCAGCGTGGAGTGCGTCAGCTGGTAGACCTGGTAGGGCACGGCCACCGTGGTGACCATGGAGCCGAAGAAGGCCACTCCCTGGCCGATCCAGAGCAGGCGGAAGTCGCGGTGCCGGCGCAGGGGCCGGGTGTCGATGG
>DATCNF010000378.1:0-1558 GCA_036565325.1 Candidatus Dormiibacterota bacterium
CAGTCGATGACCAGGCCCAGGAAACCCGCCAGCACCGCGAGCAGCAGGCACACGAGGACCAGGACCTGGCCGTCCTGGCTGCGCCCCGCGGCTCGCACGGTCACACCATCACCGGCATGGTGGCGGTCCCCTTGACGGTGACCGCGGCGCCGAACAGCCCGCCCAGGATCGAGGTCAGGAGCGGGTAGCCCTTGGCCACCGTGACGCGGACCAGGTTGCCGGGGGCCACGCAGGTGGCCTGCGTATAGCCGGACTGGGCGGCGAACGCGCCGCCGGCGGCGCTGTACCGCCCGCAGACCGTGGGTGTGGCCTTGGAGCTGTCCAGGTATTCGATCGTGAGGCCGCTGTCGTCGTTCGCGAGCTGCGAAGTGCCACCCGCGCCCAGCACCTGGCCCTCGACGGTGTTCGAAGCGGGCGCGGCGGCAGCGGACCAGCTGGTGGGGTGGGCGGCGGCCCACCGGGCCCCCGCCCGCGCCCCATTGGCGAGCTCGATCTTGTGGCCGTACAGGAGGCCGAACTCGATGGCGCCGGCGAGGATCAGCGCGAGCACCGTCGAGACCAGCGCGAGCTCCGCGAGCGCCTGGCCGCGCTGGCCGCGGCGGGCCGCTCTTTTCGGAATACTTAACATCACGCGGCCGCAACCATTCTAAGATGTGCCTCTAATGGTGTCTGCCGAGCCCCAGGCGCGGCGCATCAACGTTCCGGTGATCGGCATCGGTGCGGTGATCGCTGTGCTCGGCTTCGCCATCACGGTCGTGCTGGCCCGCAGCACGGCGCCGCCGGGGGGCGCGACCGGCAGCCAGGCGGTGGTGGTCGCCAGCCGCGACCTGGAGCAGCGGACCACGCTTCAAGCCGGCGATCTCACGGTCGCGCACTGGACGCCCGCCGACGTGCCACCCGGCGCCCTGGCCAAGCCCGAGGCTGCCACCGGCCAGGTCCTGCTGGCCTCGCTCAAGCAGGGACAGCCCGTGCTCGCCAACCAGGTCGGCAAGGCCACCGACGTGACCGGGCAGCAACCCGCGTTCCTGCCGCTGGCCCCCGGTTTCGTGGCTGCCACCCTGCCCAGCGCCGAGCTGCCCGGCGTCGGCGGTTACGTCCAGCCGGGCGACTACATCGACATCGTGGCGATCGTCGCCTCACGCACCGGCGGTACCGCCAACGTGCGCACCATCTACTCCGGAGTCCGCGTGATTCGAGTGGGGCCGGCCGGCAGCACGGCGGCAGCCGGTCCCGCCAGCAGCCTCACCCTGGCGGTCTCCGAGTGCCAGGCCGAGTACCTCAACTGGTTCGTGGCCAACGCGGGCCTCAAGTTCACGTTGCTGGCGCACGACGACTACGCCGCCGCGGCCGCGGCGCCGGCGGACACCTCGTGCCCGGCGGGCGGTTCGGCCAAAGGCGTCACCGAATCCGACATCAGAGCCCGCTGGCCAGGGCTCCTGGGGTGATCGAAGCCGGCGCCGTGGCGACCGGGATCGGCCTGTTCGTGGTCTTCTGGGGCCTCGCCGTGTCCCCGCGCGGCGCGGCAGCCAAGCCGATCGAGGAGCGCATCAGCTTCTAC
>DATCNF010000379.1:0-3020 GCA_036565325.1 Candidatus Dormiibacterota bacterium
CGCTCACGGTGCACAGCGACGTCTCCCTTGGCGCCGGCGCCCGCCGCGTCGACATCCGCACCCACTTCCTGAACACGGCCCGCGACCACCGCCTGCAGGCCACCTTCCCGCTGGGGGCGCCGGCCGCGACCTCGGCGGCGGAGAGCATGTTCGAGGTCGTCGAGCGGCCGACCCTGCGGCCGACCTTCGAAACCGAGGTCGGCGAGCCGGCCGTCGACGAGCATCCGCAGCAGGCCTTCGGCAGCGCCTCCGACGGCCGGCGAGGCCTGACCATCGCCAACCGCGGCCTCCCCGAGTTCTCCTGCAGCCCGGACGGGGTGCTGGCGGTGACCCTGCTGCGGGCGGTGGGCTGGCTGTCCCGCGGCGACCTCCGGAGCCGGGCCGGCGATGCCGGGCCGGCGCTCCCGACGCCCGAGGCCCAGGTCCTGGGCCCGGTCGAGGCGCGTTACAGCATCGTGCCCCACGCCGGGACCTGGGACCGCGCGCGCGCCCACCTCGAGGCGCACGCCTTCAACGCCGACGCCCTGGCCGTGGCCGCCAATCCCCAGGGGCTGCCCCTCCCCCTCCGTGAGGCACCGGCCCGCGACCTGCCCACGGCAGGAGTCCTGGTCGACGTGACCGGCGACGTGGTGGTGACCGCGATCAAGCGCGCCGAGGAGTCGGAGCAACTGCTGGTGCGGGTGCTCAACGAGAGCGCGGTGCCGGTGCGGGTCGGGGTGCGGCCCCGGCGCGGGTGGGCGGCCGCTCGCCTCGTGAACCTGCGCGAAGAAGTGCTGGAGGAGCTTCAGGAGCCCGAGCTGACCATGCGGCCCTGGCAGCTGGCGACCTTCGCCTTCGCCTTCTAGGGCCAGGGCCCTAGTCGGACTTCAGCCAGGGGTAGCGATAGTCGCGGGCCGGGATCAGGGTCTCCTTGATCGCCCGGGGGCTGGTCCAGCGGGTGAGGTTCCACATCGAGCCGGCCTTGTCGTTGGTGCCCGAGGCGCGGGCGCCGCCGAAGGGCTGTTGCCCGACCACGGCGCCGGTCGGTTTGTCGTTGATGTAGAAGTTGCCGGCGGCGTTGACGAGCGCGCTCTCCGCCTGCCGGATGGCGGCCCGGTCCCGCGCGAACACCGCGCCAGTGAGCGCGTAGGGAGTGGAGCGGTCGATCAGCTCAAGCGTTTCGTCCCAGCGCTTCTCGTCGTACACATAGGTGGTGACGATGGGGCCGAAGAGCTCGTCTTTGAGCAGCCGGAAGTCGGGATCGCGCGTCACCACCACGGTCGGCGCCACGAAGTAGCCCTCGCTGTCGTCGACTTCGCCCCCGACCAGGATGTCGGTTTCCGCGTGCGCCCGGGCGTCGTCGATGGCGCGCCGGTGGCGATCCAGCGCCGACTGCTCGATGACGGCGCCCATGAAGTTGCCGAAGTCGCGGACATCGCCCATCCGGATGCTCGACACCTCCTTGGCGATCCGGCCGCTGACCTCGCGCCACATGGGCGCCGGGACGAAGACTCGAGAGGGCGCCGAACATTTCTGGCCCTGGTACTCGAAGCCGCCCCGGACCACCGCGGTGACCAGCTCCTCGACGTCGGCGCTGGGGTGGGCGACGATGAAGTCCTTGCCCCCCGTCTCGCCGACCAGGCGCGGGTAGACGCGGTAGCGCTCGACGTTGTCGCCGACCCGCTTCCACATCCACCGGAAGACCTCGGTCGAGCCGGTGAAGTGAATGCCGGCGAGGTCGGGATGGTCGAGCACGGCCTCACCTACCACCGAGCCCGGCGCGTGGACGAGGTTGATCACGCCGTCCGGCAGCCCCGCCGCCTGGAAGAGCTGCATCAGGTAGTGCGCCGAGAAGGCCGCCGTCTCCGCCGCCTTCCAGACCACGGTGTTGCCCATCAGGGCCGCCGCGGTCGGCAGGTTGCCCGCGATCGAGGTGAAGTTGAAGGGCGAGACCGCGAAGACGAAGCCTTCCAACGGCCGGTACTCCATCCGGTTCCAGAAGCCAGGCGGTGACAGCGGCTGCTCCGCATAGATCCGCGTCATGTACTCGACGTTGAAGCGCAGGAAGTCGGCCAGCTCGCAGACCGCGTCGATCTCGGCCTGGTGCACCGTCTTCGACTGGCCGAGCATGGTGGCCGCGTTGAGCACGTCCCGCCAGGGCCCGGTCAGGAGGTCGGCGGCGCGCAGGAACACGGCCGCCCGCTCCGGCCACGACGTCGCGGCCCACGCGCGGCGCGCGTGCAGCGCCGCGTCGATCGCTCTACCCACCTCCGCGGCGCCGGCCAGGTGGATGTCGCCCAGGACGTGGCTGTGGAGGTGCGGCATCACCGAGGGCGTCACCTTGCCGGTGCGCACCTCCTTGCCGTCGATGACCGACGCGATCTCCACGCGCTCCGCCGCCATGCGGTCGAGCGTGCGCCGCAGCGACGCCCGCTCGGGAGAGCCGGGCAGGTAGCCCTTGACCGGCTCGTTGTAGGCGGGCGGCGGCCCGATCAGGGCGGACATGCGCCCGATTGTAGTTCGCTACACGGCGACCTCCAGGGCCGTCTCCAGGAGCGCGTCGTCGACCTCGAACATGTAGGTGTGCCCCTTGCAGGGCACCGGCGCCGGCAGCGGCCGCGGAGCCGCCAGCTCGTATGCGAAGGCGCCTTCCTCGGGCAGCTCGGCGAGCGCCTTCCGGCGGTCGGCGGCGGCGGCAGGACGGCAGCCGGTGAGCTCGACCACGCCGATGATGGCGCCCCGCCGGTCCGGCGCCGGGTCGGGGAGCCGCACGCGCCGCTTGCGCAGCTCCTCGAAGGTGGCCCGCTCGGTGGGGCCGTAGGTCGCGGAGGCGTGGATGGCCAGCGGTCCCCGATGGCGGCTGGACAGGCCGCGGAAGTCGACCGTCTTGAGGCCCGCGACCACGGCGTCGGCGAAGGGTTGGCGGAAGGAGAGGGCTTTCATGCACGGCAGTCTGGAAGCCGCCTGGCGCGGGGGGAACCCAGGTTGTTAAGGCCGGCCCCACCCCTCACGGCTGCGCCGTGAGGACCTCCCCAGAGGGG
>DATCNF010000380.1:0-2802 GCA_036565325.1 Candidatus Dormiibacterota bacterium
TGCTGGAGCTGCTCGAGGAGGCCTGGGCGGCGGTCACCCCGGTCGATCCCCGCCGGCTGCCCGCGCTGCGCGCCCTGGGGCGGGCACAGCTGGAGCGCTTCGCCGCCGGTGGCGGCCTGGCCGAGCGGCCGACGATGGTGGAGCGCTCCTTTACAACCGACCTTGACGGCTGGCGGCTGACGGGGATCATTGACCGGATCGATCCACCGACCCCACCCCCCACCCAAATAAGGGGTGGGGTGGTGGGCTCTTCTGATGGTGGCGGGTTAGAGGGCAGCCGCCGGCCCGGTGCCTGGCGGATCGTCGATTACAAGACCGGCGCTCCGCTGCCTGCGTCGCGCCTGCGCCGCGACCTCCAGCTGGCGCTCTACGCGCTGGGAGCGCGGGAGGCGCTCGGGCTCGACCCCGTGGACCTCGAGATCGTCTACCTCCGGGAAGGCCGGCGGGTGGTGGTCCCGGGCGGCCAGGACCTGATCTCGGAAGCCCGGCGGGTGGTGGGCGAGGTGGCCGAGGGCGTGCGGGCCGGCCACCGGGAGCCGCACCCCGAGCGACGCCGCTGCTCGCTCTGTCCCTATCGCGCGGTCTGCGACGCCTCGCTGGCCCTGTAGCGCTCCGCCACCCCCAGCACCTCACGCGCGATGTCGAGCGAGGCGTAGGGGCGCGCCGCCGACGCCGCCCGCTCCGCCATCTCGCGCCAGATCCGGGTGTCGTCCGCGAAGAGCAGGCTGATCGATTCCAGGAGCTGCTCCGGCTTGGGCGCGTAGAGGCCGAAGCCGGTCATGGTCACGAAGGTCACGTTCTCCGTCTCCTGGCCCGGCAGGTAGCCGGTGAGCATGATCGGGAGCCCGGTGGTCAGCGCCTCGGCGATGGCACCGGGCCCGGCCTTGGAGACCAGCAGGTCCGACGCCCGCATCAGCTCCGGCATGTTCTCGACGAAGCCGAAGATGCGGATCGGAGTCGCGAAGCGGACCCTGGCCAGGCGCCGGCGCAGCTTCTCGTTGCGGCCGCAGACCGCGATCACCTGCCAGGGGCGGGGCCGCCAGGCCAGGGCCCGGACCTGTTTCAGGAGATTGCCGGAGCCTTCGCCCCCTCCCGCCACCAGGATCGTCATGCGGTCCTCCTCGAGGCCGAAGCGCCGGCGCAGCGCCGCCTTTTCGCCGGGGGCGGGGGGCCGGAAGCGAAGGTCTACGGGCAGGCCGAGCAGCAGGATGCGTTCGGCCGGCACCCGCCACTTGAGAAGGGCCTGGCGAGCGCTCTCCGTGGGCACGATCACCAGGTCGGCGCGCGGAAACGCCCAGCCGCGGTGGAACTCCACCAGGTCGGTGATCACGGTCACCAACCCGCGCTTGCGGCCGCTGCGCTGGATGGCGGCAAAGGCCACGTGGTTGAGGAGCGGGTGCACGGAGACCACCACGTCGGGATCGTGCTCCCGGAGCCTCCGGATCAGGATCCGGCGCACGTTGCCCCCGAACACCGCCCGGATCGCCGCGAACACCGGGCGCAGGTTGGAGCCGTGGTAGACGGCGCCCCAGGCCGGCCGCGAGCGCTGGATGAGCGGCGAGTAAAGGCGGGCCAGGCGCCGGATCACGGCCGAGCCCTCCCCGATCAGGGGATCCGCCGCCACCACGGTGGCGTCAGGCTCGAGCTGGGCTATGGCCTGGGTGAGGGCCCTGGCGGCGGCGCGGTGGCCGCCGCCGGTGTCCGAGTAGAGAACGAGGACCCGCGGGCCCGGGGTGGTTGGCGTCCTATCCGAGGCGGCCGCGGCGGGCGGCGGCACGGCGGGCGATCCAGCGCATGTTGTACTGGGCCAGCAGGTAGGTCAGCAGGCACATGCCCCCGATTCCGACCGCGACCCAGAACACGTTGCTGCGCGCCAGCTCGGCCGGGCTGAGCGGCGTCTTGCCCGACAGGTTGGTCTGGATGATGTAGGACGCAATGTCCTTGACGTCCTGATCGCTGAGGTTGGCGCCGCCCTTGGCGGGCATCTGGCCGAACCCGTCGGAGGGCGCCTTGCCGTTGGTGATGGTGGTGATCAGGTATTCGGCGACGGCGGGCTCGTCCACCTTCTTGAAGTCGGGAGTCCCGGTGATCTTCTGGAGCGGATTGAGCCGCGGGCCCACCCCCCCCTCCAGGCTGGCGCCGTGGCACTGGGCGCAGTTGGCGCTGTTGTAGGCGGCCTGGCCCTTGGTGGCATCGCCGGGCAGGCTGCCGGCGGCGCCGGGCGACCCGGACGCGCTCGGCGAACCTGAGGCCGAGGCTGACGGCGAAGGCGAGGCGGCGGTGGCGCTGATGGTGCCGGCCGCCAGCAGGCAGCCGAAGACCCCGACGCCAAAGCCGAGGGTGAGCTTCCGCACCAGGCCGGCGCGCATCGAGGCAATCATATCGGGGCCCACTCGGCCGGCCGCGGTCCCCGCGCGCGGGGAATAGGGCGCGTCGGCTAGGTTGTTTAGCGGATATGAGCAGCGTCTCCCCGGTCTCCTCTTCGCAGCTGACGTGCGCCTCGCGGCGATGGCTCGACGGGAGGCCGGCCTACCGTGGCTGAGAAGCTACCCCGCGAACTGCCGATCCTCCGCGGCCGCCGGCCGCGGGTGGCCGTCATCTGCTTCCACACCTCCCCGACAGCCGCGCTCGGCCACAGCGCCAACGGGGGTCTCAACGTCTACGTGCGCGAGGTCTGCCGCCAGTTCAGTGCTCGGGGCGTCGCCACCGACGTTTTCACCAGGATCGCCTCCGGCGCCGGTCCGGTGGTCGAGAACCTGGCGCCGCTGAGCCGGATCATCTACCTCCCGGCGGGGCCCGCCG
>DATCNF010000381.1:0-4188 GCA_036565325.1 Candidatus Dormiibacterota bacterium
CGCCGGCTGGCGGCGCTCAGCCCGGACGGGGTGCTCGCCCGCGGCTATGCGATCGCCCTCGACGAGGAGTCGGGGCGGGTGCTGCGGGCCAGCTCCGAGACCGCGCCCGGGCGCCGGGTGCGCGTCAGGCTCGGCCACGGCGCGCTGCGCACCCGGGTGGAGGAGGCGGAGTGAGCACCCCGCCGGAGGTCACCTACGAGAGGGCGCTCGAGCTCCTCGACAAGAAGCTGCGCGAGCTGGAGGACGGCCAGCTCTCGCTGGACGACTCGCTGAAGGCGTACGGGGAGGCCAAGCGCTACCTGAAGCTGTGCCACGAACGGCTGGAGGCCGCGCGCAGCCGGATCGAGGTCCGAGGTGAGGCCGCGGCGCCCACGGCTGCCGAGGCGGACGCGCCCTTTTGATCGAGGTCCACCCCGGCGAGGACGTGATGGGCAGGGACGCGGAGGTGCTGGGCAGCGTCGACCGGCTGGTGGTCGACGAGAAGAACCACCGCGTCACCCACGTTGTGATCGACGACCACCTGGTCGGCGTCCGGCGCCTGCGCGAGTTCGAGGGCGGGCTGCGTGCGGACCTGACCCGGGAGGAGCTGAAGAAGCTGCCCCTCGCCGAGCACGATCACCTGGGTGCGCCCGGCGAGCACTGGACGGCGCCTTTCGGATGGAACCTTGCCAACTTCGTGAACGTGACCGGCGCCATCTTCGGGCAGGCTCCGTACGTGCCCCCGGTCCACATCGACCCCAACCTGGAGGGCCTGGACGAGATCACCGAGGGCAGCCCGGTCTGGAGCGGGAATCGGAGGCTGGGCGAGGTGGAGCGGGTCTTCACGGGCGAGGACGGGACCATCGGCGAGCTGGTGATCCGCCGCGAGGGCATGCTGGCCGGGCACGCCAGGGTGCCGGGGTCGCGGATCACGGAGGTAGTTGGCAACAACGTGCACACCGACATCGGGCCGGACGAGGAGCTGGAGGAGGCGTAACCCCCTCCCCTCCGGGGAGGGTTGGGGTGGGGGCCCCACCCGGTGCCGGCGCTGCCGGCACCGACCTCCCCGGAGGGGAGGTGGATTCTCTTAGTTGTTGACCGCTGCCACCGGGCGCGGTTCTGCGGCCCGTGCGGCGAGGCCCAGCTGCTCGTTGGCCAGGCGCAGGCGCTGGCTCAAGTACTTGATGACCTCGAGCATGACCTCGGGGTGCTCGTGGACGATGGCGTTGAAGCGGTCCTTGCGCAGCACGCGCAGGGTGCTGTTCTTGGCGGCCAGCGCCCCCGCCGAGCGCGGCTGGTCCTCGAACACCGCCATCTCGCCGAAGTAGCCGCTCGACTCCACGCGCGCCAGCGTCACCTCGCGGCCGGTTTGGTCGCGATGGATCCTCACCTCCCCGTCGAGCACGATGAAGAGCTCGGAGCCGAGGTCGCCGTTCTCGAAGATGTGCTCGCCCCGTAGGTAGTGCCGCGTCACCATCAGCTTGTCGATGCTCGACAGCTGCTCCAGCGACAGCTGGCTGAAGAGAGGCACCTTCTTGAGCGCGATGAGATCCTTCAAATCTTCTTCCACCTCCCCCCGCTCGACCGCGCTCGCCGCCTGCCGCACCCATTGGTCGGGGTGTGTCCTCAGCTCCTCCAACTCTTCGGAGGATGGAAGACGTCCCCCTCCCTCATCGAAAGCCTCTGTGTCATAGAGGCGTTCGAGGGGCCCGGCCAGCCAGCCGGGGCCGAAGTTTAACAGCGTTTCCATCGCTTCGATCCTCGCTTGCGCATCTTCGGAATGAAGTCCCCGCTCGACCGTGGCGAACCCCCGCTTGCCGTGCAGCGCGCGCATGGCCCCCAGCGCCACCTCCACCGTCTGCTTCACGTAGTCGTCGAGCGCGTGCCGGAGGACCATGAACCGCAGGTCCTCCCCACCCCCGGCCAGCCGCGCCATCCCGCGCAGCCGCCCTCCCATCCAGGCCGCGTCATCGGCGAGGTCGAAGCGCTTCTCAAGGTGCCGCTGCGCCTGTTGCACCATCTCCGGGATCCCGCAGCGGACGAGCGCCTCGATGGTGGCCACGGCGGTCTCGGTGGCGCTGCCCTCCAGGTGGGGCAGCGCGCGCTTCAGCGCATAGGGCGCCTGCACCGCCATCGCCTGCGCGGCCAGGCGGCGGGTGGCGCGGTCCCCGCTCGTGAGCGCCTTGATCAGGGCCTCCTCGAAGAGGTCGAGGCGCGACGGCGGGGGCGCCCAGCGCATGCACTGCTCCAGCGCCTCTCGCCGGACCTCGAGGTTGCGGTCGGTGATCAGGTGCACCATCGGGTCTGCCGCCCCCGGCACCGCGCCCTTCATCTTGGCGAAGCTGCGCACGGCCTCCAGGCGCACCCGGGGCGCCGAGTCCTCCATCGACGCCAGCACCAGCTTCTCGTCGACCACGAACGAGGCCGCCCAGACCCCCGCCGCCCGGGTTTCAACGACCCGCGAGCGGTCGAGGCGCGCCAGCAGGGCGACGCTGCGCGGCCATTGCGGGCGGAGGCTGAACCCGGCGACCGCGGCCGCCGCCACCACCCAGGGGTCACGGTCGTGCTCGGCCGCCTCGCACATCTCCCGGGTGACGGCGCCGGGTGGTGCCATCTGGAAGGCGAGGCGCCGCAGCATCGGGTCCTCGGACGCAGCCAGCGCGGGCACCAGGGCGCGGAAGGCTTCCGGAGCCAGGCGCCCCAGCCCGGCGGCGGCGAACTGCCGGACCCTGGGATCGGCATCGTTCAGGTGCGCCTTCAGCTCGCCGACCTGGGCCAGGCTGGGGCGCCCGATGGCCTGGACCAGGTCACTGAGCGAGATGGCGTGCGTGCGCAGCCGCTCGTAGACCGCGCTCACATACTGCCCGCGCATCCACCAGGCGGCGGCCAGGAAGAGGATGCCGAGGGGCACGCCGGCCACCGCCAGCAGGATCGCCAGGTCGGCGTGCGGGGCCACCATCCCGAGTGCGCCGCAGAAGATCCCGGCCACGATCGCGGCCCCGGGCAGCGTGAAGTCGTCGAGCAGCAGCTTCAGCTTGGGCGCCACCTGGGCGGGCAGCGCGCTTCCCAACAGCTGCTGCGCCGGGTCGTCGACGCCGGTCTGGAGCCCGTTGCGGATCACGAACAGGAACATCGCCGAGTTGAGGCCGGGGAGCAGAGCCACGGCCAGGAACCCGGTGACCGCGGCGGCCGGCAGGGCCAGGATCACGTTCTTGACGCCGGCCCGGTTGAGAAGCCAGGGCGTCACCCAGAGGGCCAGCAGCAGCTGCACGAAGTAGCTGATCAGCCAGGCGTTGCCGATCAGGACGCTGAGCTCCTTGAGACGGCGGTGGGTGACGTCCACGAAGACCACGGCGACCAGGTAGTCGGAGACCCGCATGGTGACCACCAGCAGCCCCGCCATCACGACGAAGGCGAGCACCAGGTTGCTCTTGCGCAGGTAGCGGAGCGCGTCCACCAGCGCGAAGAGCCGCCCGGAGTGGCGCTGCTGCTGGGTCTCGACCGCGAACTCGTCCGCCTCCTCCTCGACCGCAGGGCGGTAGAGGCGGCGTTCGGTCATATAGACGATCAGCCCGGCCATCCCGGCGCCCAGCCCCCAGAAGAACATCAGCGACTCGGTGCCCGCCACCGGGGTCACCAGGGTCGTGGTGACCCCGGCCAGGATGTAGCCCACGCTGGAGCCGGCCGCGATCACGGGGTAGATGCGCTTTCCCTCCAGCAGGTTGAAGTGCTGCGAGACGAAGCTCCAGAAGAGCAGCATCACGAGCTCGAAGGCGACCGAGTAGCCGATGTAGAGGGCGAAGGCGACGCCGAACTGGGTCTCTGCGACCCGGTAGACGAGGTAGATGACCACCGGGATCACGGCATTGGCGAGCAGGTTGTAGCGGAAGGCCCGGCCGACCCCGAACCGGCGCACCAGCGCGCCCTGGAAAGCCACCGCCGGCCAGACCGTCAGCGCCAGCAGGATGAAGAACAGCGGGTAGGCCTCGGGCCCGGACTGGACCAGGAAGATGGCCTGGGTGGCATTGAAGGCGCAGTACATGCCCCAGCCCAGCACCACCGCCAGCGACGACATCCGGATCACGCGAGACATCTCGCTGCGTCGGATCCGGAAGATCCGGGCCACGAAGAGAAGGAGGGATTGCCGGGAGATCGCGGAGGCCATGCGCGCGCCGGATTATAGGAAGGGGTATTCCCAACCCCACCCCC
>DATCNF010000382.1:0-7027 GCA_036565325.1 Candidatus Dormiibacterota bacterium
CCCGGCCCGCCTGCTCGACGGGCAGCCCGCGCAGCAGCCCGGCGACCAGGCCCGAGCGGTAGGCGTCGCCGGCGCCGGTGGGGTCGGCCAGCGTGACCGGCGCCGCGGCGGGGATCTCGTACGACCCGTCCCGGGTGTGGATCCGGGAACCGTCCTTGCCCAGGGTGGTGACCACGATCTGGCTGAGCTCCAGCAGCCCCGGCAGGTCCTTGCCGGTGCGGTCCTGGATCAGCTCCAGCTCGTAGTCGTTGCCGATCAGGATCCAGGCCCCGCGCGCGCCGTCGATCAGCGTCTCGGCTGAGGAGTGGGGGAGCTGGTGGGCGGGGTCGTAGACCCAGCGCAGCCCGCTCTGGCGGCACTCCCTGACCAGCCGGACCATGGCGTCGGGGGCGTTGGGGCCGATGATCACCGCCTCCGGGTCGGCCACGGTGTCGGCGATGCCCAGCTGGCCCGCCTTGACCATGGCGCCCCCGTAGTAGCCGGTGAGCTGGTTGTCGTCGAGGTCGGTGGTCGTGAAGCCGGTGGCGGTGTGCTCGTCGGGCAGGATGCGCAGGCCGCGCACGTCGATGCCGCGGGCCGAGAGCCAGTCGCGGTACTCGGCCCCGTCTTCGCCGGCGGTGGCGAGGACGGCGCTCGGATAGCCGAGCAGCCAGAGGTTGTAGGCGTAGTTGCCGGCCACCCCGCCCCGCCGCTTCTGGAAGGTGTCCACCAGGAAGCTCAGGTTGAGGATGTGCTTCTTGTCGGGGAGGATGTGGTCGCCGAAGTGGCCCTTGAAGGTGAGGATGTAATCGAAGGCGACCGAGCCGGTCGCAACCACCGCCATGCGGCTATGGACTCTAAAGAAGAAGGGCGTCCCCCGGCGGGAACGCCCTTTACGGAGGTGCTTTTCGGGTCAGGCGACGCGCCGCGTGGTGCGACGCGCGGTGCCAGAGGCACGCCGGGTGGTCCTGCGCGCGCCGCGGCGCGTGCGTGTGGCACTCGACCGGCGGGCCGGCGAAGCCGACGCGCTGCGGGCGGGCGGCTGGCTGGCGTCCTCGAACTTGTTCAGCTCGTGGACCGTGGTGCTGAGGCCGCGGTGCAGGAGGCTGATGCCGACGTACAGGACGTCGCCCACGATGTCCTTCCGGCGGGCCCGGTTCTTGGTCGCCCGGATGCCCTTGAGGGCAAGCCGCTGGGCGAGGTTGCCGCTGACCACGTCGTCCACGGCCTCGGCGACCTCATGGCGGGTGCGGGTCACCTGGCGCCGGATCTTGGTATTGACCGGGTCGCCCTGGCGCTCCAGGCGGCGCGCGGTGCGGCGCACGGTACTGACGGGGTGAGTGGCGGCGCCGACCATGTCGACGATGGCGCCGGTGGTCACGTCGGCGACGGTCTCTCGGGCCTGGGCGGCCTCTTCCTGGATCTCTTTGATGTCGATGCTCATGTGCCCATTATAACGCGTTGCGTCAGAACGCGTCAGGAGGGCGGAGCCTCTCGATGAGGGCTTCGGCGAACTCGCCGAAAACGTCGTAGTGGGCCACGGTACGCCGCCGCTCCGGCTGGATCCACTCCGGCCGGAGGCCGTGCCGGATGCCCCATTCGGCCAGCACCGGGCGGCGTCCGATCACGTGCAGGAACGGCTTGTGCATGGGGAAGCCACGCCGATGCCAGGTGCCGTGGTAGTGGTCGAAGTTGCGGTGCACCGCGATCCCGCCCGCCTCCGCGAAGGCGATCGCCTCCCGGATCTGGCGCCGCTCGAAATAGCGCTCCTCCAGCTTGGGCAACCTTCACTCCCGCGCCGAGGGGCAGACGGGCCGGTAGGCGCAGAGCCGGCAGGGGCGGCCGGCGTGCTCGGGCCCCAGCTCGAAGTTGCCGGCGGCGATCTTGCCGGCGATCTCCTCGGCGAGCCTGCGCACCCCGTCCGGGTCGGGCGCGACCTCGATCGCCTCGCCGCGGCGGAGGTCGAAGAGGAGGAGACGCGGGTCGGCCACCGGGCCGCCCGGGAGCAGGCCCTCGCGCGCGGCCAGGCCGTAGAGTCGGAGCTGGGTCGAGTAAGCGGCGAGCAGGGCCGCGTCGAGGCGGGCGTTGGTCTTGAAGTCGACCAGGGTGAGGCGGCCGTCGAGCGTGCAGACAAGGTCGACCAGGCCCCGCACCCGCGCGCCGCTGAGGCGGAGGTTGAACTCGACCTCGGCGCCCAGCGTGGACGCCCTCGAGAGCGGGTGCGCGGCGTAGTGCTCGAGCAGGGCGCGGCCGCCCTCGGGCCCTGAGTAGAGGGCCGCCAAGTCCGGTCCCTGCCCCAGGTGCCAGGCCGCCAGGGCCTCGTGCACGGAGCGGCCCAGCTCGGTCGAGCCCATGGCCTGGAGGGCGCGCGGGAGCAGCTCGTCCGGCGGCGCCGGGACCTGCCAGACCGAGCGGTAGCGGTAGCGGACGGGGCAGAGCTCGTACTGGTGGAGGTCGGAGAAGCTGAGGCTCACCAGCGTCCCCACCCCCTCCGCCGCTGGCGGAGGGACCTCCCCGGCAAGCGGGGAGGTTATTTTCTCCAGTCTCGCGATCACCGCTTCCACCGCGGCTTGGTCGCCCGGGCGCTCGGCGTGGGTGCCGTTGGTCACCGGCAGGGCCAGCTGCTCGGACTGCACGATCTCGGCCACCTCCGGGTTGAAAAGGGCCCAGCGCATGATCTCGCCGAAGAAGTCGTCGGCCTCGGGCTCGACCGCCTCCGGCGACTCCTCCTCGCGGCTGGCCGAGACGTAGACCCGGTCGCGCGCCCGGGTGAGGGCCACGTAGACCATGCGCCGCCGCTCCTGCCGGGCCACCACCAGTCCAGCCGCGCCCGGGAGCACCGACTTGTAGTGCGGGTGCGGGCTGTTGTGCCACCACTTCATGACGAAGCCGAAGCTGTCGGGGTCGAAGAAGAGGCGCTGGGTGTCGCGCACCCGTGGGGGCCGCAGGTTGACCAGGAAGACGACCGGGAACTCCAGGCCCTTGGCGCCGTGGATGGTGCTGAGCCGCACCGCGTCGGCGGCCTCGATCTCGGCCTCGGAGACCGGTAGGTCGGCTTCCATGATCCGGTCCAGGTGGCCCACGAAGTCGGCCAGCCCGGCCAGCGGCCGGTCGCGCTCGAAGCGGTTGGCCATGCGGAAGACCTTGCGCAGGTTGAGCAGCGCCCGCGGTCCCTCGCGGGCGGCCCGCAGCTGGCAGTGGCGGAGGTAGCCGGTGGCCTCCAGCAGCTGGTTCATTACGTCCGCCACGGTGAGGGCGTCGCGGCGGGCGGCCAGGCGGTCGGCAACCGCCAGCACCCCTTCGGCTCGGCGCCCGGTGCTCTCAGGAAGTTCAGGAAATCCTGAGCTCTGGGCCTCGTCGAAGCAGTCGCGCAGGCGCATGCCGCGCTTTCCGAAGCGCCGGGAGGCGAGCTGGTACATGGCGTCGTCCCCGACCCGCACCACCGGGCCCTGGAGCACGCGCACCAGCGCCGCATCGTCCATGGGATCCGCGACCAGCCGCAGCAGGGCGAGCACGTCCTTGACCTCCTCGCGGTCGAAGAAGCCCGAGCCGGCCTGGGTCAGGTAGGGCACGCCCTGGCGGCGGAACTCCTCCTCGAACTCGCGCGGCAGGCGCTTGATCGAGTGGGCGAGGACGGCCATGTCCGAGTAGGGCATCCCGGCCTCGTTGAGGCGCCGGATCTCGGAGGCCACCATGCGCGCCTCGGCGGCGGAGTCGGGCGCCATCGCCACCGTGACCGGACGCCCGTCGCCCGCGCCCCGCTCGGCCAGCAGCGGGGGCTCGCCCTCGAACAGGGGGTCGACGCGGATGAAGGCCGTGGCCAGGTCGAGCACCGGCTGCACCGAGCGCCGGTTGCGGGTGAGCGGCAGGCGCCGGCCGGGGAAGCGGCTGCGGATGTTCTCGACATCGGCGTCGCGCCAGCCGTAGATCGACTGCTTGGCGTCGCCGACCACGGCCACGTTGGCGAAGCCGTCGGCGGCGAGCAGGCGGATCAGCTCGAGCTGGATGCGGTTGGTGTCCTGGAACTCGTCCACCACCACGGAGCGGAAGCTCTCGCGACAGAGTGCCTGGAAGTCGGGGACCCGCCGCAGCGCGTCGATCACGGCCAGCACCAGGTCGTCGAAGTCGAGGCGGTGCTCGGCCTCCAGCCAGGCCTGGTAGGACGCGTACACGGTGTGCAGGACCCGGATCGCCTCCGCCTCGGCGCGCGCGGCCGGGAGCTCGGAGTCGTTCCACTGGGCGGCGTGCAGCTCGAGAGCCCGGTCCCAGAAGGCGGTCGGGGTGATGCCGCGGCCCTTGAGCTTGAGGGCGAAGTCGACCCCGTCGCGCACCAGGTCGGCGACCTCGTCCGGGCGCAGCGCGCTGAAGGAATCGGGGTCCAGGTCGCCGGCCTGGCCGCTGCGCAGGCGGGCCGCCAGGCGCTGCGCGAGAAGGCGCTGGTCGAGCTCGTCGAGGACCCGGATCTCGCGCGGCAGGCCGACCAGGTAGGCGTTCTCGCGCAGGAGCCGGGCGCAGACGCCGTGGAAGGTGCCGATCCAGGCCGCGTCCAGCGTGGCCGCCTCCCGGCGGCGCCCGCGGGCGGTCAGCTCCTCGGCCACCCTTTCCCGGAGCTCGGCGGCGGCGGCCTCGGTGAAGGTCACGGCCAGGATCTGCGTGGCCGGGATGCGCTGCGTCTCGACCAGCCAGCAGAAGCGCTCGACCATGGTGAAGGTCTTGCCGGTGCCCGGGCCGGCGGCGATCAGGTAGGCGCCGGCGGGGCCGGCGTGGGCGGCGACGGCCTGCTCGGGGGTGGGCTGGTGGCGAATGTACGTCCCGACCCCAACCCTCCCCGGGGGGGAGGGGGTCTGGGTACTCACTCGACTGGGGCTCCTACTCGGGGGCAGATGGTGGCGTGGGGGCAGCCGAAGTAGCTGAGGCAGGTGCCCACCACGTCGCTGGGCGTGGGCCGGAAGTCGCCCTCTCGGATGCGCTTGATCGCCGTGACCACGGTCTGGCGGCCGCGGTCGAGGTCGTCCGGCTGGAGCGGCTTCTGCACCCACTCCCGCACGCCAGGCGCCGGCTCCCCGACCGCGAAGAGGACCTGGCGCATGGAGCCGTACACCCAGTCCTTCGGGTACCAGAGCGAGAGCCAGCGCGGCTCCAGGTCGATGCGCTCGCCGTCGGGGTCGATGCCCTCCCGGCAGGCCAGGTAATAGAGGGCGAGCTGGACGTCGTGCAGCTCGGGCCCGAAGTAGGTGTCGTAGGTGCGGTCGGCGCCGTGGCCGCGGCCGGTCTTGTAGTCGACCACCTCGCAGGTCCCCTCGCCGGTGTCGTTGATGCGGTCGATCTTGCCGTGGATCTCGGCGCCGTCGAGGTCGAGCGTGAACTTGAGCTCGGTGGCGCGGGTGCCCAGGCGCCGGATGGGCTGGGCGGAGGTTGCGAAGCGCACGTAGTTCTCGAGGATCCGGCGCACCTCCTGCTCCTCGGCCTTGCGCTCGAGCACGCCCTCCACGCCCCCCAGGTACTCTTCGAGGTGGCCCTGGAGCGCCCCTTCCAGCCACTGGCGCTGGGCCTCGACGGGCAGCGGTCGCCACTCCGCCTCCCGGCGGTGGAACTCCTCCAGCACCTCGTGCAGGAAGCTGCCCCGCTCCATCTCCACGCTGCGCGGCGGCGAGGCCAGGCCGGGGTGGTGGTTGTACCAGTAGATGCGGGGGCACTTGAGGTAGTCGTTCAGGGAGGTGGCGCTGAAGTGGCCGGGGTTGACGCCCACCGGCGGCGCCCCCTGCGGCTGGAAGGGGACGCCCGAGTCGGGCGAGCAGACGAAGGCGAGGTCGACCCCCAGCCCGGCCAGGCGCTGCTCGACCGGCGCCGTCAGGGCCTGGCGGTGGAGCGCGAGCACGACCTCGGCCTCCTGGCGGGTGAGGGCGTCGTCGGGGCGGGCGAGGCCCGCGGCCCGGGTGTCGGCGCGCTGGTCGGCGTCGGGGGCCGCCAGCTCCAGGAACGGGGAGGGACCCGCCGGGTCGTCGTACTCCGCGGCGAACGTCAGGTAGAGGCGCTCACGCGCGCGCGTCATCCCGACGTAGGCCAGGCGCGCCTCCTCGGAGAGCTGCTCGACCTGGTCGCGTGGCCAGGAGGGTTGGAACCCCGCCAGCCGGCTCTCCAGCCAGGCCTGGTCGCCGGCGTCGAGGAGGGGGTGCGGGCGCGCCGCCACCGGGAAGACGCCGTGCGCGAAGCCGGCCAGGAAGACGACCGGGAACTCGAGGCCCTTGGACTGGTGCACGGTCAGCACCTGGACCGCCTCCCGGGTGGCGGGCGCCGCCTCGGCGTCGTCGACGGCGCGGGCGACCAGGGAGTCGAGGCGGGGGCCGAGGTCGGAGAGCGAGGGTTTGGCTCCGGTCAGGCGCTCGGTCACCTCCTCCAGCTCGGCCAGCCCCTGGGCGGTGGCGCGCAGGTCGGCGAGAGCGTCGGCGCGCTCGGCCGGGTCGAGGTCGAGGGCGAGCAGGCGGCGCAGCATGCCGGTCTCGATGAGGACCGCGTAAGCGAGCGCCGCCAGGGGGAGCGTGTTAACCCGGGCCCGGAGGCGGTGGTAGGCGCTGAGGGCGCCATGCAGGGCGTCCAGCTCCTCGTCCCGCAGGTACTGGACGTAGTCGGGTTCGTGGGGCTTGGGGCTTATCTCCGTTCCCACCGCCGCCTGCGGCGGCACCTCCCCAGGAACTGGGGAGGTCCAGGGGACCGGCCAGCGGGCCGGGTCCCTCTCTGCCAGTAGGTACATCAGGCGGCGGATCACCTTGGGGAAGGGGCGGCCGTCGTCGACCGCGTGCCGGCGGAGGCGGCCCACCGTGCGCTGGTCGACCCCGACCAGGCCCGACGCGAGCAGGCGCTCCAGCGCCTCGGCGTCGTCCGGGTCGCCGAGCGCGCGCAGGTAGGTGAGGACGAACCGCACTGCCTGGTTGCGGGCCAGGGCGCCCAGCCCGCGCACCTCGTGGGGTACATCGAGGGCGCGCAGGGCCTCTTCGAAGGCGGCCGACAGCGTCGCCGTGCTGCGCAGCAGGATGGCGAAGTCGGCGGG
>DATCNF010000383.1:0-2179 GCA_036565325.1 Candidatus Dormiibacterota bacterium
GCCTCGACCTGGTCTTCTTCGTGATCGCAGTGCTCGGTGCGGGGGCGGTTTCGACCACCCCGGCGGCCAGCATCAACGGCATCTCCTTTGCGACCTACCAATACGAGAAGGAGCCCAAGTTCTCGATCGAGCGCCCAGCGCTCTGGGAGGTCCAGGCGTTCGACTCGGGCCCCGGCCTGGTTTATTTCTCGGGGCTCCACGCCGCCAACCAGGGCATGTTCTACGTCATCTCCCTGCCCGCGACCGACGCCGGCGACGACCCCATGGCGACCTGGGTGAAGTTCTGCTGCCCCGGGCAGAACGTTGTCAGCAGCAATCCCCGGCCGCATGGCTCATGGACGGAGGCGGACTTCACTGACCACCTGGCGGGAGGCGACCTGGCGGGCACCACCTGGACTCGCACCGTGGGTGGCCGCGTCTGGCTCCTGTACGGCATCTCCAATCCGAGCATCATCACGCTCAACACACCGGTGTTCCGGCACATGGTCGACACCTGGCACGAAGGCATCGCTCCCACCGCGGTCACGGATGCCGCCGCCAACGAGGTGGGCCAGAATCGGACCCTCGCCATCAACGCGGGGCTCTGGCTGCTGGTGGCGATCGGGTCCGGGCTCTTCCTCCTCATGCGCCGGCGGGCCAGCCCCGGCCTGGCCACCGCCGCCATCTTCCTGATGCTGGTGGGAGGCCTGTACACGCTGCAGTCCTTCGGCCAGGTGCTGGCCGCCTTCGGGCTCCGGCTGCAGATCGGCCCGGTGCACGTCCAGGGCCTCCGCATCCAGGGGGAGCAGGCCGCGGTCGCGATCATCACGCTGGCGGCGGTCCTCTGGTTTGCGGCGCGCCGCCGGCTGCCGGCCGGTATGCCGGTGCTGCTGGCTTTCGTCGGACTCTCGATCGGGCTCCAGGTCCTGTCCTGGATGTTCTGGGTCTTCGACCAGAAGCAGTCGGGCGGGAGCCTGACGGCGATCGGCCTGGCCCTGGTCACCCTGGCGCTGCTGTGGGACATCGTGATGTCGGGGGGCGCCATGGCGCAGGGCCATGGGCGCTGGTTCCCGCGCCACTCGCGGGTCCTGATCTATTTCGGCTTCGACGTGCTGGTGGCCGCCACCGTCCTCTACTTCGAGTCGCTGCGCAACCAGTCGACCGGGCAGGCCGACGGGCTGGCGCTGAACACCGACTTCTGGCCGCAGACGGGCCTGATCATCCTCGGAGTGCCGATGCTGCTCGCGCTCTTCATCCTGAAGCTGGGGCGCTTGACCGCCCGCTCGCATCACGCGGCGTCGCCGTAGGGGCGGGGACAAGCCCCGCCCCTACGTGCCTTTGCGGGCGACCATGAAGGCGGCCGCCTGCGCGATCGGGCGCACGACGACCTCGTCGATGTTGACGTGGGGAGGCCGCGTCACGCAGAAGGCGATCACGTCGGCGATGTCCTCCGCGACCAGGGGCTGCACACCCTTGTACTCGTTGTCCGCCGCCTTCTGGTCGCCCTTGAAGCGGACCAGGCTGAACTCGGTCTCCACCATCCCGGGCGCCACCTCGGTGACGCGGATCGGCTCCCCGTTCAACTCCAGGCGCAGGGTGCGGCTGATGGCGCGCACCGCATGCTTGGTGGCGGTGTAGCCCGCCCCGCCCTTGTAGACCTCGAAGCCGGCGATCGAGCCCAGGTTGACGATGTGCGCGTGGGGCGCCTTGCGCAAGAGTGGGAGCAGCGCCCGGGTCACCCGGAGCAGCCCCAGCACGTTGGTCTCCAGCATCCCGGTCCAGTCCTCGTCAGCGGTGACCTCGACCGCGCTCTTGCCGAGCGCCAGGCCCGCGTTGTTCACGAGCACGTCGGCATGGCCGAAGCGGCCGCTGACCTCGGCCGCGAAGGCGTCGATGCTGTCGGGCTCGCGGACGTCGAGCTCGAGGATGGTGGCGTCGATCTCGCGGGCCAGGTCTTCCAGCCGGTCGCGGCGGCGAGCGCCGGCGACGATCATGAAGCCCTCGTGAGCTAAACGCCGGGCGGTGGCCGCCCCGATACCGGCCGAAGCGCCGGTGACGACGGCGATTCGGCGGCTGGCGCTCACTCCCGGGAAGGGTACCCTAGTGTCGAGCACATGCTGGAGCTGGTGGTGGGTGCGACGGCGGTGCTTCTAGCCCTGGTGGGCCTGGCCATCATCGCCGGCCCGGCCCTGCCCAGGGC
>DATCNF010000384.1:0-1567 GCA_036565325.1 Candidatus Dormiibacterota bacterium
ACGCGGGGCGCCTGCTGCTCGGCCAGCCGGGCCTCCGGCCCTGCACGCCCGCCGGTGTGCTGCGCATGCTCGACCACGCCGGCATCGAGCTGGCGGGGCGGCGGGCGGTGGTGGTGGGGCGCAGCAACATCGTCGGCAAGCCGGTCGCCCTCCTGCTCCTGGAGCGGAACGCCACCGTCACCGTCTGCCACACCCGCACTCGCGATCTGGCCGAGCGCATCCGCGAGGCCGAGGTGCTGGTGGTGGCGATGGGGCGCCCGCACTTCGTCAAGCCGGACATGGTGCGCCCGGGGGCGGTGGTGGTGGACGTGGGGGTGACGCCGGTAGAGGGCAAGCTCAAGGGCGACGTCGACCCCGCCGTGGCGGAGGTGGCGGGCTGGATCACGCCGGTCCCGGGTGGCGTCGGGCTGATGACGCGCGCCATGCTGATGGCCAACACGCTGGCCGCGGAGGAAGCGCGAAGGCCCTGAGCTCGTACGAGGAGGCCGTGGCCCGGATCTCGGCCCCCGGCCGCTTTCGGGTCAAGATGGGCCTCGAGCGCACGCAGGCGCTGCTCGCGGAGCTCGGACACCCGGAGGCGGGCCTGGGGGGCGCGCTGGTCACCGGCACCAACGGCAAGGGCTCGACCTGCGCCTTCCTGGCCTCCATCCTGGCCGCGGCCGGGCTGCGCACAGGCACCATGCCGAGCCCCCACCTCGCCTCCTACACGGAGCGCGTGCAGATCAATGGCGCGCCCATCAGCGAGGGTGACTTCGCGGCCGCCCTGGATGCGGTCACGCCCGCACTGGAAGAGGTCGGGGCCCGGCTTGGCGAGCCCACCGAGTTCGAGATCCTGACCGCGCTGGCGCTGAGCTGGCTCTCCCCGCGCGTCGACCGGCTGGTGATCGAGGTCGGCATGGGCGGCCGCCTCGACACCACCAACGTGCTCGACCTGGGAGTCGCGGTGGTGACCAACGTGGCGCTCGACCACATCCAGCACCTGGGGGCCACGGTCGAGGAGATCGCCCGCGAGAAGGCGGCCATCGTCAAGCCGGGGAACCTGTGCCTGACGGCGGCCGAGGGTTCGGCTCTGGAAGTGGTCGGGGCCCGCTGCCGGGAGGTCGGCGCCGACCTCTGGCGGCTGGACCGCGAGCTGGAGGTGGAATGGCGCTGGCTCGGCTGGAACGGGTCCGAGCTGGACATCGCCGGCCCCGGCTTCGAGCATCGAGGCCTGAAGATCCCGCTCCTGGGCTCCTTCCAGCCCGCCAACGCGGCCCTTGCCGTCGCCGCCGCCCACGCGCTCGGCGATGCCACGCCCGACACGGTGCGGACAGGCGTGGCCGCCACCCGCTGGCCGGGCCGGCTGGAGGTGGTCGCCGAGTCGCCCCGGGTGCTCGTGGACGGCGGCCACAACCCCGCTGGGCTGCGCCGCCTGGTCGCCGACGTCAACCGGTTGCTGGAGGGCGGCGAGCCGCCGGGGGTGGTGTTCGGCGCCATGGCTGACAAGGACCTGCCGGGACTGCTGGGCGAACTGCGCCGCCTGCGCCCGGCCACGGTGCTCTTCACGCGCGCGGCGTCGGCCGGGGAG
>DATCNF010000385.1:0-18150 GCA_036565325.1 Candidatus Dormiibacterota bacterium
TGCGTGTACAGCGTGAGGTCGCCCAGCGTGAGGCGGCCGGCGATCGCCTGTAGCGCCACGAACAGGTAGGTGGCGGTGCCGGCCAGCGTGGTCAGCAGGCCCCAGCCGAATCCGGCCAGGTACCGGCTCCAGATGAGGCCCTTCTGGCGGTCGAAATAGACCTTGGAGAGCGCCCGGTAGCGGTCCACGAAGAAGGTCCCGAGGTCGAAGAGCTTGACCTCCTTGGCATAGGTGTCGGTGGTCACCAGCGAGACCAGGTAGTTCATGCGCCGCAGCAGCCGCGATGACCAGCGGGCGATGTTGAAGCCGCGCCAGCCGTAGCGGGTGTCGCTGATGAAGGCGGGGACCGGCGAGAGCAGCGCCAGCAGGGCGAGCAGCGGGCTCACAGCCACCAGAAGGGCGATCATGCTCACGAAGGTGATCGCGGTCTGGACCAGCCCGAAGGCGGTCGAGATCATCGCCACCGGCCGGTTCACGGAATCGCTCTGGGCGCGCCGCAGCAGGTCGTATGACGCGGGGTCCTCGAAGAAGGGCAGGTCGAGCCGGGCGGCGTGCTCCATGACCATCAGCTGGATGCGCATCTGGACCAGCTCCTGCAGCAGCTGCTGCGCGATGTTGCGCACCGTGCTGAGCAGGGCGGTGATGGCCGCGAGGGCGAGCTGGATGGCGGCGATCAAGACGATCACGCCGGTCGTGGTGAGCACCGGTGAGTGGAAGCCGAACGGCCCGATGGCGCCATTGAGCACGCCCCGGTCGGGCAGGTGGTTGATGTGCACGTTGATGCCCGCCACCACCGCGTTGATGAGCAGCTTGGCCGTGTAGGCGCTGGCGGCCGGCATCAAGCCGGAGAGCGCCGTCACGACGAAGAGGGCGATCGTCAGGCCCGGGCTCGCCTGCCAGACCAGCCGCATCACGCGGGGCAGCGCGGCCATGGTCCCCGACGTTGCCTGCTTAACCTCGGACCAGCGCTGCCGCCAGTTCTTCGGCGGCTCCCGAGGCGGCTCGACCAGCTCGGGCGCTCCAGTCAGCCCGCTGGCGGCCGGAGCCTCCTCGCGCTCCCGGCGCCAACCCCCCCAGATGAAATGCATCAACCCGTTTTACCCCAAGACGGGCCAAGTCAATTCCGAGAGCGGAGTCCTGAGCTGCTCCGGGAATAGCCGGCGCCTGGCGCGAGGTACCTTTTCCCGATGGTCAGGCGGCTGGCGGCGGGGCGGCTGCACTACGGCTGGATCGTGGCCGGGGTCACCTTCCTGGCGCTGCTGGGCGCGGCCGGCTTCCGCGCCACCCCAGGTGTCCTGATCGTCCCGCTGGAGAAGGAGTTCGGCTGGTCGGCGGCCACCATCTCCTTCGCGGTCTCCATTAACCTGGTCCTGTTCGGGCTCGTGGGCCCCTTCGCAGCGGCCCTCATGGATCGCTTCGGCGTGCGCGTGGTGATGGTCGGCGCCCTCCTCATGATCGCGTCCGGTTCGGCGCTCACCACCCTGATGAGCGCGCCCTGGCAGCTCTACCTGCTCTGGGGGCTGGTGGTCGGACTGGGCGCCGGCGCGATGGCCTCGGTGCTGGGGGCCACGGTCGCCAACCGCTGGTTCGTGAAGCGCCGGGGGGCGGTGCTGGGCGTGATGACCGCGGCCGGCGCCACCGGCCAGCTCATCTTCCTGCCCTCCCTGGCCGCCCTGGCGGTGGACTTCGGCTGGCGTTACGCCGCCGTGATGGTCACCTGCGGCGCCCTGCTGGTGCTGCCTGTGGTCGCGCTCCTGATGCGCAGCCGCCCGGCCGATGTCGGTCTCAATGCTTACGGGGCAACCGTCGAGGACGCCCTGGTGACGGTCACCGGAAGCCCGATCGCCAACGCCTTCAGGGGCCTGGCGCTGGGCGCCCGGCACCGTGACTTCTGGTTCCTGGCCGGCGCCTTCTTCATCTGCGGGGCCTCCACTAACGGGCTGATCGGCACCCACCTGATCCCCGCCTCGATCGACCATGGCCTACCCGAGGTCGCGGCCGCCAGCCTGCTGGCCGTGATCGGCGTCTTCGACATCGCCGGGACCATGGTCTCGGGCTGGCTCACCGACCGCATGGACAGCCGCCTACTGCTGTTCTGGTACTACGGGCTGCGCGGCCTCTCGCTGCTCTTCCTGCCCTTCGCCTTCAGCACGGGATACGTAGGCCTCTTCCTCTTCATCGTCTTCTACGGCCTGGACTGGGTGGCCACGGTGCCGCCCACGGTGGCGCTGACCGCCGACATCTTCGGCAAGCAGCGGATGGGGATCGTCTACGGCTGGATCTTCGCCTCCCACCAGCTGGGCGCCGCTTTCGCGGCCGGCGGCGCGGGCCTGATCCGCACCTACACCGGGCACTACGAGCCCGCGTTCCTGGCTTCCGGGGCGCTCTGCCTGGTCGCCGCCGGCCTCTCGCTCTCGATCAAGCGCCGGCGGCCGGAACCGATTCGGTTGGCGGAGTCCGCCGCCGCCGCCTAAGTCATTGGAGCGGGAACGGCGGCTGCCACCAGTAGGGCTGCTGATCGGGTTCCACCGCCACCACCCACTTCACCCACCAGAAGCCGCGACGATCGGGGGCGACAAGGCGGGCGGGGAACCCGTGGTCGGCGCTCAGCGGGTCGTCGCCGAGGCGCAGGGCGAGCAGCAGCTTGGGCGCCTCCGCCACCGGGAAGCGGCGGTCGTAGCCGGTCGTCGACACCACCCGAATGCTGGCCGCGCCCGCGAGCGCCGGGCCCAGCAGCCGGTCCAGGCGCACGCCGGCCCAGTCCTGCTCGCTGGAGAAGCCGCCGGTGCAGTCAAGGACCGCGCGCAGGCGGTCGTCAAAGCCCTCCAGGTCTGAATAGCTGTAGCGGTTGCCGGCGGCGGTAAGCCGCCAGGCCTGGCGGTCGACTGCGGGAACGGCGTCGAACATCCAGCTGCTGACCGGCATGGCCTGGGGCTGGAAGGAGCCGACCTCGTAGGAGCCGGTGAACCTGCGCCGGGCGCCCGGCAGAGGCGATGCGCGCAGCGCCAGCTCGCCGCTGCCATAGGTGGCCGCGGCCAGCGCGATCCCCGCGCCCGTGCGCAGCACCAGCCGCCGGGAGAGATCGCGGGGCCGCAAGCGCAGCGGCCGCGCCCGCACGTGCCAGATCACGAACGGGATGGCGGCGATGGCGGCGCCCACGTGCAGCTCCATGGCCGAGTAGCCGCCCCACCAGGGCAGGACGCCGCTGGAGTGCAGCAGGCCGCCGGCGATCGAGGCCATGACCAGGACGCCGAGAGCGATCGAAGCCCAGCGCGCGGGTCCCGGACGGCTCAAGCCGCGGCGGGCGATGATCGATTTCCAGGGCAGCAGGAGCAGGATCCCGGCGCCGGCGCTGGCGTGGATGAAGAGCGACCAGCGTGCGGGCGCGGTGGCGTAGGAGAAGGCGAGCCAGCCGGTCAGGAAGGCGACGGCCAGCAGGGCCAGGAGGGCGAGGTTGACGCGGTCGCGGTGGAAGCGGCTTACGCTGGCCAGTATCAACTTCAGGAGGTCAGGATGATGGCGGCAGGTTCCAGCGTCTACCGCGTGATCGAGGTCATCGGTGTCAGCTCCAAGTCCTGGGAGGACGCGGCCGCAGCGGCGGTCAAGACCGCCTCCGGGTCGCTGCGCGACCTCCGGGTGGCCGAGGTGACCAAGCTCGACGTGACGGTCGAGGGCGGCAAGATCGCGTCGTACCGGGCGCGCCTCAACCTCTCCTTCAAGTACGAGGGCGGCCGGACCTAAGAGCGCTTCGGGGTCAGGGTCAGCGGTCGCAGCCCCTCCAGCGGCACCTTCGGCCGGCGATCGAACGCGAGCAGCCCGTTCTGCTCCTGTTCGACGTCGGTCAACTGCGTGTAGCAGAAGCCCTGGACCGGCCCCGGGGCCATCAGCGCCGCCACCATCTCGCCGTAGTTGCGCAGGAAGTCCTCGCCATTGGCGACCGCGGTGTAGCCCCAGCCCCGTCCGCCGAAGGCCACGCCTCCGAACTCGCTCATGATCACCGGCTCGCCCTGGTAACCGAAACCGGGCAGGTAGGGCGGGTAGGGACGGCCGCCCGGCTCCAGCGTGGTGCGGAGGTCCCGATAGCGGGCGGCGAGGTCGGGCGCCGTGCCGTAGTCGTGAAGGGTGAGCAGGTTGGTGCGGGCGTGCTCCCAGCCGTCGTTGGAGACCACCGGCCGGGTCGCGTCGAGCTCGCGGGTCAGGTTGTAGAGGAAGAGCAGGAAGCGAGTGCGGGTGGCGTCGTCGACCGGCGGGTTGCGGATGCCGAAGCTCTCGTTCATGGGCACCCAGGCCACCACGCTGGGTCGGTCGCGGTCGCGCCGGACCGCCTCCGACCACTCCGCCGCCAGCCGGTCCTCCGCTGCCGCCGAGTGCTCGTGGAAGGCGGGCATCTCGGCCCAGACCAGGAAGCCCAGGCGGTCGGCCCAGTAAAGCCAGCGCGGGTCCTCGATCTTCTGGTGCTTGCGGGCGCCGTTGAAGCCCATCGCCCTGGCCAGCTCGATGTCGCGGCGGAGGTCGTCGTCGCCCGGCGCCGTGAGGAGGCCGCCGGGGAAGTAGCCCTGGTCGAGGACCAAGCGCTGCACGTAGGGCTCGCCGTTGAGGAGGAAGCGGCCGTCCTCGGTGCCCACCGTACGCAGGCCGAAGTAGCTGTCCACCCGGTCGCTGCCATCCTGGAGCGCGATGCTCACGTCGTAGAGCACCGGGCTCTCGGGACTCCACGGCTGCACGGAGTCGAGGCCGACGCTGCCCGCGCCCGAATCGCCCCGCCAGGCGGCGACCCGCCGGCCGGCCAGGGTCACCTCCACCTCGATCGGGCCCGGCGCGGCGACCTCGAAGCCGAGCGAGCCGGTGCTGAGGTCGGGTCGCAGCCGCACCTCCTCGAGGTGGCGCGCGGGCAGCGGCTCCAGCCAGACCGTCTGCCAGATCCCGGTCGTCGGTGTGTAGAAGATGCTCTCGCCGCGCTCCTTCCAGTACTGCTTGCCGCGCGGGATGGTGAGGTCCCGAGCCGGGTCCTCGGCCCTGACCACGAGCTCGTTGTCGCGCTCCTTGAGGGCGCGCGTGATGTCGGCGGCGAAGGGCGTGTGCCCGCCCTCGTGCGTCATGACCTGGGTGCTGTTGACCCACACCGTGGCGCGATAGTCGACCGCGCCGAAATGCAGCAGCAGGCGCTCGGCAGGCGGTGCCTCAAAGCGGCACCGGTACCAGGCCACGTCGTGGAGGCGCCGGTCCATGAGGCCCGAGAGCTCCGCCTGGGGCGCGAAGGGCACCCGGATCCGCTCCGGGAAGCGCCCGGGGTCGTTGCCGACCGCGAACTCCCAGTCCCCGTTGAGGTTGATCCAGTGGGAGCGCCTCAGCGCCGGCCGCGGGTACTCGGGCCGTGGCCTCACGGAGGTCCGGGATTGTCGGCCGTGGCGGTGACGATCGCGGCGTTCCCCGATTGAGAGCTCAGGTCGACCGTGCACCCGACAGTGGTGGTGGCGTTGAAGCCGACGTCCGGCCGGACCTGGGCCTGGCAGCGGCCCAGCAGCTGTCCCGAGGTGGTGGCCGTGACGGCGAAGGTGATCGTGGAGGGCGCGCGAGCCGGCCGCAGCCCGCCCAGGTTCTTGAGCACGGCGCTGACCACGCACGGCGTGGCGCAGGCGGAACCGTCGACCGAGGTCACGGTGTACAGAGGGGGCAGGTTGGATAGGTTCGAGAAGTCGATCAGGCCGGCAGGCGCCTTGATCCCGAAGTCATGGTTGTAGTTGCCGAATCGCAGGTCGGCATCGGACATGCCGTCGATCAGAACGCCTTTTGGGGTCCGCACCCGGAGCACCTGGTAGGGCGCGCGGGCGGCGAGAAAGACGTCCGCCCGGGGACCGGACAGTTCCACCGCGCCGGCGCCGTCGATCGACACCCCGTCGCGGCGCTGGGTGGCCGCCGGGCCCAGGAAAGTGCTCCGGAAGGCGCTGCCGTCGGTGAGGTCCGGGAGCTGCGGCACCAGGCCCGCCGAGCCTCTCCACCAGGCGTTGCCGGCGGCCTGGACCAGGACCACGGCCACGGGATCGCTCCCCATGTGCTGGGCCAGGAATTCCTGGCCTCGGAAGAAGGCGTCCTTGCCCAGCACGATGGCCTCCAGCTTCAGGCTCGCACTGCTCAGCACCAGGTGCTCGGCGTCGGGCCTGGCCACCTGCAGGTCGATCGACCAGGGCTCTCCGGACTCGCTGTAGGAGCCCGTGATCTCGAAGCTGCCGGCGCTGCTGAGGGTGTCCGCCGCGCCACTCTCCAGAGCCACCGTGGTCGGCAGCCCGAGGCCGAACGGGAGGTCACAGGCGGAGAGCGCAGCGAGGGCTATGACCGCGGCCAGAGCCCTCATGACTCCTGTAACGCGTCTCATGGCAGGGCCGTTAAATGAGCGTGGCGGCCAGGACGGTCCGCATCCTCGGTCGCGAATACCGGGTCATCCCGCCCAGCCTCCGCGACCCGCGCCTGCACGTGGCGGCCGTGCTGCTGGCCCTCCAGGTGCTCGGCCAGACGGTTCTCGACTTCAGGCTCTCGGTGGCGCAGATCCTGGTCTGCCTGGCGGCCGGCGCCCTCATCGAGTTCGGCGTCGGCTTCTTCAAGGACCACCTGGTCATGTGGCCCGCCAGCGGGTTGCTGACCGGCAACAGCACGGCCTTCATCCTGAGGACGCCAGGCACGCTGCACGGCCACTGGTGGAGCCTGCAGGGGATCTGGATCTTCCTGGGCGTGGTCGCCGTCTCGATGGCCTCCAAGTACCTGATCCGCTGGCACGGCAGGCACATCTTCAACCCTTCCAACCTTGGCCTGGTCCTCGCTTTCGTGGCGCTGGGCCCGCAGTACACCGAGCCGCAGGACCTGTGGTGGATCCCGCTCGGGCCCTGGATGTACGTGACCTACGCGATCCTGGTCGGCGGCGGCCTGCTGATCGCGTGGGAGCTGCGGCTGATCGGGCTGGAGCTCGGCTTCATGGTCGGGTTCGCGGCCTTCGTGGCCCTCGCGCTGGCCGCGGTCCCCGCCCACTGCATGGTTGCCAGCTGGCGCGCGACCCCGATGTGCGGCACGGACCTCTGGCAGGTGCTGGTCACCTCCCCGGAGGTGCTGGTCTTCGCGCTCTTCATGGTTCCCGATCCGCGGACGGTGCCCGACGGGCAGGCGGCGAGGTTCGCGTTCGGTGTCGGCGTGGCCCTGCTCTCCGTGCTGCTCCTGGGTCCCACCAACCTCGAGTTCTGGACCAAGACGGCGATCCTGGCCAGCCTGGTCATCGCCTGCGCGGGCCGCTTCGCCCTGGCCCGCCTGCTGGCCTCGACGGAGCCGGGCGGCGAACCGCTGCCGGCGAGGCGGCGCCTGGGCGGGCTGGTGGCGACGGTCGCCCTGGCTCTCTTCGGAATCTACTGGCTGCCGGTGGCGGCCGAGCTCTCCACCCATGGGCCCGAGCCGGCCGCCGAGCTGTCGGACGGCTCGACGGCGAAGATCACGCTGGTCGTGGGCTCCGGGCCCGGGCTGGGCACCTGGATCGCCAGCACCGCGGCCGCCGCGCTGCCACCCTCATCGGACTCACAGCCGGCCGCGGCCACGACGCGCGTCTACATCGTGCCGCCGCTACCCAAGGTGGGCGTCCCGGAGACCGTGACCACATTCGACCCCTCGGTGACGCCTCAGGCGGCGGCGGCGATGGCGCACGACGTGGTGCTCGATCTCCTGATCGAGTCCGAGGCGCGACGCGCTCACGACCTCAAGCTGGCGGAGAGTGGAGCCTCGGGCGACGGGCTGCAGGAGTTCATCGACGTCATCAACCAGGACATCAAGGACGGGAAGATCATCGAGAAGACCTACAGCTTCAGCCAGGTCGACCTGACGCTTTTCCTGCCCAAGTTCGCTACGCAGGCGCCACGGCTGGTGGGGGTCACACTGCATGGGACGGCCAACTTCATCACCCTCGATGCGTCCGGCCGCGTGCTGTCACAGACCAGCGCCCCCTATGCCAAGAGCTGGGGCCTGGGGACCGCGCCCGGGGTGAAGAACCAGGTCATCATCAACGACTACACCGACCTGGCGGTCGCCTGAATCAGCCGGCGCCCGACTCCATCTTGGTCTTCAGGTTGTTGAGGGCCCCGTTGAAGTTCACGTCGACCTTCTTCTTGAAGATCATGAAAAAGACCGGCCCCAAAAGCGGCTGCTTGACGCCATAGATCTGGCGCGTGACCAGGGTCCCGCCGTCCTGGGGCGTGAGGGTGAAGACGTGGCCGCTGATGCCGCGCGCATCCGTGGCCTCGATCTCGACGCTCTTGGGCGGGTTGAGCGCCGTGATCTCGACGGTGCTGGGGTTTCGCTTCCCGAGCAGCGTGCCCTCGGCCTTGTAGGTGTTGCCGACCGCGGGCGGCCCCGGCGGGTCGGCTGAGATGGTCATCGCGTCGGCGTCGGAGGCCCACTCGGCGTGCCGGCCGACGTCTGCCACGTATGCATAAACCTTGTCGGGCGGCGCTTTGATGAACACCTTCCATGTCGGACCTGGCCTGCCTCTCATGCTCGATTCTCCTTAGCGCCCCCTGCTGAGGTTGCGGAGGAAATGGTATGGCAGCCCCCCTCCCCGCAAGGCGGGGAGGGCAGGGGTGGGGCTGATTAGGCTATTGAGCGTGATCGAGAACGAGACCCGTGTGCGCACCGCGGATGGCGAGATGACCACGTTCGCCGTGCATCCCGACAGCGGCGGGCCGTTTCCGGTCGCGCTGCTCCTGATGGATGGCGTCGGCTACCGCGACCAGGTGAAGGAGAACGCGCGCAGGTTCGCCGCCGCCGGCTACTACTGCGTGGCGCCCGACCTCTACTACCGGTCTGGTGAGGGGCTGACCTTCGACATGTCCAGGCTGGCGTCAGAAGGCATGCAGGGGCCGACGGGTCAACGGCTGATGAAGGTGGCCGGCTCTGTGACGCCGGAGAACGTGGAGGCCGACGTCAAGGCCGTGTTCGCCGCCATCGCCTCCGACCCGGCGGCAGCCTCGGGGCCGAAGGTCTGCGTGGGCTACTGCATGGGGGCGCGGCTCTCCCTGCACGTCGCGTCGGCGCTCGCGGACGAGTTCGTCGCCGCTGCCGGCATTCACCCCGGCAACCTCGTCACCGACCAGCCCGACTCGCCCCACCACGAGGTCGCAGCCGTGCGCGGCGAGCTCTACTTCGCCTTTGCGGAGACCGATCGCACAGCCACCCCGGAGCTGGTCGACCGGTTCCGGGAGGAGCTTCAGCGGAACGGGGTCCGGGGGGTCGTGGAGCGCATACCGGGAACGGCACACGGGTTCGCCATGGCCGACCTCCCCGTCTACAACCGCGACGCTGCCGAGCTGCACTTCGAGCGGACGCTCGACCTCTGGAAGCGCAACCTCTCACAGGAGTCGGTCAAGGTCTGACCTCACCCCGGCCAAGACGACGCTCCGGGCTCCTCAAAGTCATCGCAGCACTCCTTGGGGTCTTGATCGTCTTGATCGCGGGCTATGGCCTCTGGACGGTGTACGAGAACACCTTGACGCCCGCTGCCCTCGCTCAGGCGTCAGCGAGGAACACGAAACCTTCACCTCCAGGCGAGCTCTCCCCTACCTCAGGGCGCGCACTGAAGGCATACGGAGGGGAGGCGGTCTGGAAGGCCGCGACCGCGGTCGAGAGCACGGTCAGCGTGGGCGGCCTCTTGTTTCAGCTGAAGGGCATCAACATCCCGCCGCACGCCAGGATCACCGTTGATGTTCAACGTCCACACACCGTCATCGATCCCGTCGACGAATCCGGCGACATCGGCGTTCTCGACGGGTTCAGTGTGCAGATCATGGCGCCGGGCGGCAGGGTCCTCGAGCAGCGCGGGGACGCCCGGGAGCATCTCCAGAACGCCAGCCTGACCACCCCATGGGACCGCTTGAATCTCCTGTACTTCCTGGGTTATGCCTTCTGGGGCTACTACACGCTCCCGTACCAGCTGACGCGACCCGACATCCAGTGGACGGAGCTCTATGACGGCGCGCTGCAAGCCGACTATGGGACCAGCCTGCCCGTCCACAGTCGGATCCAGCGCTTCTGGTTCGACACCCGGACCGGGCTCCTCAGGCGCAATGACTACACGCCGGTGGCAGCCACTCCCAGCGCCCGGGTGGCCAACGTCGTCTTCGAGCATGGGATGTCCAACGGCATCCCCTACACGTCCAAACGCCACGTCAAGACGTCGCTCCAGCAGTACGGTTGGGTTCTACCGGCTCCCGACTTCATCACGATCGATGTGGAGAACTGGCGGTTGCGGTGAGCCGCGCTAGGCAGCTGCCAGCTCAAGGCGCCGATCCCCAAAGATCTGGGGACAGTTGCGCAACTTCTCCCGATCTAGAAGGGGTAGGGACCGAATCGGGCAACTGCGACCACCGCGGCCAGAATCAGCAAGATCCCGTTGACCGCCACCGTCTGCGGCTCGCGCCGGCGCAGGTGAGTGGCCGCCGCCCCGCCCATCAAGAGGACCAAACCGACGGCCGCCAGCGGCGTCAGGAAGACGGCGATGTGCACCAGCGGCGGCACCACGAGCCCGATCGCCGCCAGCACTTCGAGGACGCCGATGCCCTTGATCTGGGGGTCGCTGAAGTCCTGGACCCAGGCCATCTGGCCGGCCAGCGCGAGGCGTGGCCGGGCCAGCTTCATGCCCCCCGCCGCCAGGAAGGTGAGTGCCAGGAGCAGTTGGATTATCCAGAGCGCGATATTCATTTCAGCCGGTGATCCCCACGCTGGTGCGGCTGTGTTGATCGCCGGACGCGGCCTGGACCATCCACGCTGCCACGTCGGCGCGCGAGATCTTCTCCGACACGCCGCGCTTCGCGTTCTCGGGAAGGATCGTTACGGATCCGCTGGCGGGACCATCGGTGAGCATGCTCGCGTAGACGATCGTCCAGTCGAGGTCGCTCTGGCGGAGCACGTTCTCGCCGGCACTCTTGTCCTTGAGGAGGGAACCGATGGCGAGGCCCGTCAGCAGCCGGCTCACGCCGCCCAGGCGACCACGCTCGACGGCGAACGACGACAGCACCAGGACCCGGTTGACCCCTGTCTGCCGAGCAGCGGCAACGATCGCCGGGGTTGAATCCGCGATCACCGATCCGCTGCCGCCGAGCGTGCTGATGACGGCGTCGGCACCCTCCAGGGCGCGCGAGACAGCTGCCGTGTCCGTCGCCTGGCCGGTGATCACGCGCAGGTTGGCGTTGCGCGCACTCAGCTTCTCAGGCGAGCGCACGAGGGCGGTGACGGTGTGGCCGGCGGCGAGCGCCTGCTCGACCACGAGAGGGCCGGTGCGGCCTGTGGCTCCGAGGACTGCAAGGTTCATCGATCTGCTCCTGTGCTCAGTTCTCGAAGTTGAAGCTTCAAGTTATTACCCTGTAAGAGCTTGAAGCGTCAACCTATTCCGAGACCGAAGGCCGACCCGCCATCCCGATGGCTGAACCACCACGAGTGGGGTGCCTGGCTGCAGCTGGTTGGCACCTTGACGCTGCTGCCGGCGGCCCTCGATTCCCAGCTGCAGCGAGAGGCCGGCATGAGTCACTTCGAGTTCGGGGTCATGGCCGCACTCTCCCGGCAGCCGGGCCGGACGCTTCAACTCAAGGAGCTGGCCGTGGTCGCCAACGGCTCCCTGTCTCGGCTGTCGCATGTGATCTCGCGGCTGGAGCGGCGAGGCTGGGTGCGCCGGACCAGCGGCACCAAGGGCCGAGCCATCCACGCCGAGCTGACCGACGAGGGCTACGGGAAGCTGATGGCCGCCGGGCCGATTCACTTCCGGGAGGTTCGCCGGCTCGTATTCGACGTGCTGACGCCGGACGAGGTGAAAGCGCTGAAGCAGGTCTCCAGCCGGATCAATGCCGGTCTGCTAGCCGAAATCGGTCTCGGTCCGCTGGCGCGGCGGGCCGGCGCCGGCCCAGGTGCGTCCGGACTGGATTGAATCAGGACCACGGGGCCCGGGCAGCAGGTTGAGGCTAACATCGCCATGTGGCTGCGGGACCGGATAGGTCGAGCCGACAGCCGGCACTCGAAATTTCCGATCTGAGGGTCACTTACGGTCCAACGGCCGCCGTCCAAGGCGTGTCGTTCTCGATCGACGAGGGAGAGATCTTCGGCCTCCTCGGTCCTAACGGCGCCGGGAAGACCAGCACGCTCAGCGCGATCGAAGGCCTGGTCAAGCCGGCATCGGGCTCCATCAAAGTGGATGGCATCGATGCACGCACTCAGCCTGGTGACGCGCGCGCACACATAGGGGTGCAACTCCAGTCAACCAGCTTTCAGAAGGAACTGACGATTCGGGAGCTGGTGCGCCTCTACTCTGGCCTGTATGGGGCTTCAAGATCGAAGGCCGCAGCCGACGAACACTTGGCGGCGGTCCATCTCGACGAGGAGGCCGGCAAACGCTTCGGCCAGCTGTCAGGCGGCCAGCAGAAGCGGCTCGCCTTGTTGATCGCCACAGTGGGCGACCCGTCGCTGGTCCTGCTCGATGAGCCAACCGCCGGTCTCGATCCCCAGTCTCGCCGCCAACTTTGGGAGCGAATCGAGCACCTGCGGCAGATTGGCCGCAGCGTTCTGCTCACCACGCATTCGATGGAGGAAGCCCAGTCCGTCTGCGATCGCGTCGCGATCATCGACCACGGGAAGATCGTGAGTCTCGACACCCCGGCAGGCCTGATAGCCAAACACCGCGACGACCCCGAAGTGAAAAGGGTCGCCAGGGGCGAGGTCACGCTCGAAGACGTATTCATCGGCTTGACAGGGAGCGAGCTGCGTGACTGACTCGGCCGGCACTCGACGGCGCACCACGATGGCGCCCGGTATCGGCTTGATACTGACCTCGCTGTTCGACGCGGACTTAAGGGTTCAATTGAGAAACGGACGCGCGCTGGTAGTGAGCCTCGTGCTTCCGATCGTGCTCATGTACGCATTGGGCGCCGGCAAGCGAGGAGCGATATTTCCCGCCGGTTCTCGCCTTGCGATCGCTGTAGGCCTGGGCATCACGTCGGTGGCAATTCTCGGCTACACGGCGACCGTCGCCCGTGACCGGGAGACGGGTGTGTTCCAGCGTCTTAGGGTCACGCCTGCACCGACATGGGCGATCATGAGCAGCCGGCTTGCGGTTCAGGTTCTGTCGATTGTCGTGATGACCGTCGTGGTGTTCATCGTCGGCGGAGTGATTCTCAACCTGACGCTCGACCCCGGTGCATACGCGCTGACCATGTTGGTGGCCGTGCTCGGTGCGGCGGAGTTCCTCAGCATCGGCCAAGCGATCGTGGGGCTCCTCAAGTCCGCCGACACTGTGAACGCGATCGGGCGGCTGCTCTACATCCCACTATTTGCGCTCGGCATGTTTGGCAATGTATCGGTCTTTGGGAGCACGCTCGAAACGATCGCGAGGTGGTCACCCGGCGGGGCGCTGATCAGCATGCTTGCCGGTGCAATGGCCCCAGCGACCTGGAACTCCAACAACTGGTGGTCGGTCCTGGTGAGTCTCGCTTACTCGCTCGTGTTCGTTGCGCTGGGCATCCGTTGGTTCCAATGGGAGACGCGCTGAGCCGGTTGGTCCCCGGCGACAAGACTCTTGGTGATCCGCCTAAGTGCCTCTGGCGCCATCAGCCGGCCCGCGGCGGAGCGGGTGGACGAACTGGGGTGGCTGATGGGGTTCGAACCCACGACCCCCAGGGCCACAACCTGGTGCTCTACCACTGAGCTACAGCCACCGCGTACCGCTGGGCGAGCTTCGGATTCTACCAGCGGCCTGATCGGGCTCCCGAAGTCGCTACCGTTGGTTTGGTGAGCGTCATCAAGTCACCAGGCGGCTTCCGTTTTCTACCCACCGACGGCCCCTTCTCGCAGGGTGTGGCCGCCGAGCCGGGCTTCCAGATCGTGCGCGTCCGAGCGCCCCGCTACACCCCGCTGCCGGACGGCTTCCGGCTGGTCGAGGCGACCCTGGAGCGAGCTGGGCGGCCACTGGCCGCTCTCTGCGCGATGGAGCTGCGCATCCCCAAGCCCTTGACCGCGGACGGGTTCAACCAGTTCAACCAGGGCTACGTCGCCCAGCACGACCAGTGGGGCCTGCGCGTCGCAGGCCACATGCAGGCGGCGCGCACCAACGTGGCCCCCGAGCTGGAGCCACCACCCGGGCCCAGCCTGCACGCCTTCTGCCACACGATCGAAGGCCAGGGCCGGCCCACGTTCGTGATCAGCGGCGCCCCGGAGCCCCCCGGCACCCAGGGCGGGCCCGGCGCCTACTGGGACGCCATGGCCGGGATCATGGAGGAGCGGATGCAGGCGCTCGGGGTGGGCTGGGAGGACGCCAACGACGTCCAGTTCTACGGCACCCGCTCGGCGCACGAGGCCTTTGCCCAGGCCGGCAGGCTGATGCCGGCCGCCCGGCCCGGCGTGCGCTGGTTCTTCTCGCGCCCCCCGGTCGACGGCTTGGAGCTGGAGCTCGACGTGCGCGGGCTGGCCCGCGACACCTGGGCGTGAGCGCGCTCAGAATGGCGTCATGGCAATCGACCTGATCGAAGCCCCGTCCGAGATGTCGGCGGACTACCTGAAAGAGCTCAAGCACACCCTGGTGGTGTCCGGAGACACCGAGCTGATCTCGGCGCCGGCGTACTACCTGGCCGCGCAGCGGGCGCCCAGCATCAACGCCTTCATGACCGGGATCGCCATCATCCAGGACGAGCTGGCGCACGCCCACATCGCCTATCACATCCTCGAGGACCTGGGCGAGGACCAGGAGAAGCTGATCTTCAGCCGCGATCCCAAGTCGTTCCGCTACCCCTATGCCTTCGACGTCCCGCTCGAGGACTGGACCGAGCTGATCGTGGCCAACGCCTTCTATGACCAGGCCGGGTTCTGCCTGCTCGGAGACATCCACGAGCACTGCTCCTACGGGCCCTGGAAGCGCGGCCTCAACAAGGTGATGCTGGAGGAGAACTTCCACCTCCGCAACGGCCGCAACTGGATGAAGAAGATGAGCGCGGCCGGGGGCGAGACCAAGTCCGACCTGCAGAAGGCGGTCGACTGGATGTTCCCGCTCACTGTCGAGTGGTTCGGCCTGCCGGACGACCTCAAAATGCACTCCAAGCAGCTGGAGTACAAGCTCAAGGGCAAGACCAACGACCAGCTGCGCCAGTGGTGGCTGTCGCTGGTGGTCCCCTTCTGCGAGGAGAACGGTGTGAAGGTGCCCGCGCACCAGGAGGGCGAGGCGTTCGTCCTCGACTACCCGTTCCCCTGCACGTTCGATGCCGAGGAGCGCCACTGGAACTTCAAGGATCCCTGCAGCTGGGACGACGTGCTGGGGCGCTGGCGCGCGCGGGGACCCCGCAACGCTGAGATGGTGGCCATGTTCCAGGAGGAGTTCCACACCTTCCGCAAGGCCCACGCGAACAGCTGACATGGACCCGCTGATGGCGGCCCTCACGGACGTCCAGGATCCCGAGATGCCGATCAACATCGTCGACCTCGGGCTGGTGTACGGCGTGCGCCGCGACGGTGCCCGCGTCGACGTCGACCTCACCTTCACGGCCATGGGCTGCCCGGCTTACGACTTCCTGCTCAGCGACGTGCGCGAGCGGCTGCTCCAGGAGCCGGGTGTCGAGGAGGTGCACATCCGCATCGTCTGGGACCCGCCCTGGACATCGGCGCGCCTGACCGAAGAGGGGCGCGACGCGCTCCAGCTGTGGGGCCTCGCGGTATGAAGACGCACGAGTACAACCGCGTGCAGGGGCACGCCCAGGAGTACGAGGTCTTCGCGCGCAAGGTGCGCCTCGAGCCGCTGCGCCAGATCGGCAGCGTGGTCGCACCCGACGCCGACCTGGCGGCCGCCTACGCGCGCGCCACCTACGACGAGGAACGCTGGATCGAGATGGCGATTGTGCGCCGCGACCAGCTGCTGAAGCTTTGGGCGCCGGGCGAGGAGCCCACTGAATGAGCCTCGGCGAGCTCATCCTCAGCCTGGCTGACAACAAGCAGCTGCTGGGCCTGCGCTATGCGGAATGGGCCACCCGCGCCCCCTCCCTGGAGGCCGACATCGCCGCCGCCGGCATGGGCCTGGACGACCTCGGCCACTGCCGCGTCCTTTACGGCTGCCTGGAGCCGCTGGGCGACGATCCCCGCGCCGGCCTGGCCCGCGACCAGGACCCGGCCGGCTATCTCTCGCTGCCGTACTTCGATCAGCCGTTCCCGTCCTGGAGCCACTTCGTGGCCGCCAACGCGGTGCTCGACACCGCGTTCAGCGCGATGATCCAGGCCTGCGTCGAGGGCAACGTCGAGGTGCTGCAGACGCGCCTGCGCAAGATGCTGATGGAGGAGCGCTACCACTTCTTGCACGGCCGCTCCTGGCTGCGCAGCGGAGTCGAGCAGGAGCCGCTCGACGAGGCCTGGCGGCAGGCGCTGGCCTGGTTCGGGCCGCCCGACGGCGAGGTGGCCCAACTACATCAGAGCGGCGTTCTCAGCCTGGGGCCGTCCGAGCTCTTTCAGCGCCTGGTGGAGCGCCTGGAGGTGCAGCCACCGAAGATCGCGATCGACTGGAAGGGCTGGGACTCGAGGCGGCGCCGCGAAGGCGAGGGCGGGGGCATCGACGAGCGGACCTTCAACATGCTGCGCGGGCTGGAAGAGAAGCGCTTCATGCCGGCCGGAGCGGGACGCGGCGACGCCTGACGAGGAGCCGCGCCCGGCGCCGCGCTGTCCCTTCTGCGGGTCCGAACGCAACGAGCTGATCTCGCTGTTCGGAACCCAGGCCATGGTCCTGCAGTACCGCTGTCTCGGCTGCCGGACCGTCTTCGAGGCGAACAAGTACGTGGACCCCGAACCCCCTCCGCTCCGGGGAGGGTAGGGGTGGGGGGACTAGGGTGTCCTCTCCCCGAGAGGTAGCGACGCCTCCGGGGTGTTTAGAGCCATAGCTTAGGGTCGGTCAGCGTCTGCTCTGGAGTCCGGCCCTGGGTCCGTCGTCCTTGGTGGGCACGGTCGGTGTTGTAGATATGCAACTCGCGGACCAGGTCGCGCTGGAGGCCGGTGTACTTGGGCGTCAGGTAGCGGGCGAAAGCCGGCTTCCAGCACTCTTCAAGCAGGGTCTGTTGGACGCGCTCGACGCAGCCGTTGGAGGTGGGCCGGCCGGCGCGGATGTAGATGTGCTTGACGTCGAGCTGGGTGAGGGCCTGGTTGAACTCCTGGGAGCGGAACTCGGAGGCGTTGTCGGTCATCGCCGCCTCCAGCTTCCAGCCTCGCTCGGAGAGCTCGTGAGCGACTCGCCGAGCCAGAGCCGAGGTCCACTGTGCGGACGGGTTCTTGGGGCTGACGTGAAGCTCGGCCCAGGTGTAAGAGGAGGCCACGTCGCAGGCGCTGTATTGCCAGACCACGCCTTGAGTTCCGGCCAGGCGGCCGATGTAGAAGTTGTCGAACTGAACTCGGTGACCGGGGTACTTGGCCTCGATGTGGCGCTCTGGAGGCGGCTCCGGTCGTTCTGGCTGGGGTGGCGCCGCGTAGCCGCAGACCAGGCTCAGGCGCTTGGACCGGGTGTTCAGCCCGTGCCGCTTGAGGACCCGCCAGACGCCATTCGCCGAGACCTTGAGGCCACCCCACTTCTCGCGCCCCAGCTCCAGGCTGAGGCGGTCCGGTCCCCAGCCTGGATAGGCCAGGGCCAAGGCCAGCACCCGCTGCTCGACCATGGGCGGGATCGCGTTCGGCATCCGCGGCTGGCGTCGCTCCCGAGGCCGCAGCAGCTCCGGCCCAAAGCGCACCAGTTGGCGTTGCCATCGGTAGTAGGTCGAGTGGTGGACGCCCAGTAGCCGGCAGGCGGCGCGCACGCTGCCCATCTCCTTGGCGAGCGCGAACAAACGCAGCCGGCTGCGGTAGATGACGTCATCATTGGTCATGGCGGCGCCTCCTCTGAAGGTGGTGGAACACCCACAGAATGGCGTCGCCGCCTACTCCCTGGAAAGACCTCCAGGTGTCGGGTCTACTCGGGGAGAGGACAGACTAGGCCTTCTCAGCGGCCTGGCGGGGGCGCCCTCCTAGCGGAACCTCGCCTCGCCGGTGGGAGGTCGACTCGAGCGACGAGCCGGGCGCCGGCGACGCTTGTGCGTGGCCCGGGAGTGTCGGCGCCGCCGCCACCTCAACCACCGCTCGGGCCGGGAT
>DATCNF010000386.1:0-4292 GCA_036565325.1 Candidatus Dormiibacterota bacterium
GCTGATGGGGGTGCTGGTGCAGTCGTTCGTCCGCTCGAGCGCCAACCCGCTGGCCGCTCGAGCCGAGCTGGCCGGCGGCATCCACGCGGTTTTTGCCGTCCTGCTCGGCCTGAGCCTGCTCGCATTCGCCAACGGGGTCGCGATCTGGCGAGTGGCGAGAGCCCATCCTGGGTACGCTTCAGGGCGAGATGTGGTTGTTCTCCCGTCACAAGACCGAGATGCCGACGCCCGAGCAGGCGCTCCCCGGCCGTGAGCAGCCGATCCGGCTGTCCGACCGGCACACCGTGCTGGGCACCCCGCTGACGCCGCCCTATCCGGAGGGGTCCGAGATCGCCGACTTCGCGCTGGGCTGCTTTTGGGGCGCCGAGAGGGTGTTCTGGAGCACGCCGGGCGTGATCACGACCGCCGTCGGCTATGAGGGCGGTTACACGCCCAACCCGACGTACGAAGAGGTCTGCTCCGGACGCACCGGACACACCGAATCCGTGCGTGTCGTGTACGACCCCAAGCGCGTCGGATATGAGCAGTTGCTGAAGCTTTTCTGGGAATCGCACGACCCCACGCAGGGCATGCGCCAGGGCAACGACGCCGGCACCCAGTACCGGTCCGCGATCTTCACCCACAGCGATGCCCAACTGGCCGCCGCGGAGAAGTCTCGTGCCGCTTTCCAGCCGGTGCTGGAAGCTGCCGGCCATGGGCAGATCACGACCCAGATCGAGCCCGCGCCCGAGTTCTTTTTCGCCGAGGACTACCACCAGCAGTACCTCGACAAGAACCCGCGCGGCTACTGCGGCCTGGGCGGGACGGGTGTGTCGTGCCCGATCGGCGTGGCAGCGGCCGAGAGCCACGCGTAGAGAATCTTTCGACTGAAAAAACGACCAGCGCGGCCGGGACCGGCGTTGGCTTGTGCACGATGGCATCCTCTGTCCCAGGTGACACGGCAGCCGTGCACCCGTATGCTGCGCGATCGGTGAACCGATTCCGCAAGGCCCAGTCAGGCCAGGGGATGGTCGAATACGCCCTCATCCTGGTCATGGTGTCGGTCGTGGTGATCGTCGTACTGATCACGACCGGGGGCCAGATCAAGAACATGTTCTCCGACATCACCTGCACGGTCGCCTGGAGCAGCGCCGGCTGCTGACAAGCAGCCTCTAGACCTCCGGTCCGACGCCAGCGTGTCAACGCCATAGGAGCTCGGCTCCTGGGCGATCTTTGATTTGTGCGCCCCGGCAGGCCACTGTCCCAGCCTTCTTCGAACATGTTCAAAAACTATTGACATCGCTCCTGCTGGAGAGTACCGTGTGACTTGAACACGTTCAATTTTCGAGTGGGAGGCATTTGCGATGGATCTCAGGTTGGTTCTCTACTCCGTCTACATCCTGATCAGCGTGGGGATGACGATCTACGTGGGTCGGACGCTCCACCTCAACGGCCGGCGCTTCCTCATCGACGTGATGAGGGATGAGGGCCTCGCGGACTCCGTCAACCACCTGTTGCTGGTCGGCTTCTTCCTCGTCAACCTCGGCCTGGCGGCGCTCCTGATCAACACCGCCGGGAACCCGAGCACGCCGGCGGACACGATGCAAACCCTGGTCACCATGCTCGGCCTGGTGCTGCTCACGCTGGGCGGGATGCATTTCGGCAACCTGTTCGTGCTGCACCGGGTGCGCCGGACGACACAGGAGCGCAACTACGCGGAATGGCAATACAGGCAGGCGCAGCAGGCCCAGGGCGGTCCGGCGCCGAGCTGACCTTGGCCCAACCGATCACGGCCAAAGGCGAGACCACGAGGGCGGCCATCTTTCAGGCCGCCCTCGACCTGTTCCGGAGCCACGGGTACCAGGCGACCACGATGCGCGCGATCGCCGAGCGTGCGGGCGTGTCCCTGGGCAGCTCCTACCACTACTTCCCCTCCAAAGAGCACCTGATCCTGATGCTCTACGGCCACCTGCACCTGTTGCACCGGGAAGCCTGCGCGCCGTTGCTGGAGCGCGAGCGCAGCTTCGCGGCGCGGCTGCGCGGCGTGATCCGCGCCATCGTGATGACCTGTGAGCCCTATCACGAGGTCTCGGGGTCGCTGTTCAGCACGGTCGCCGACCGCCGCAGCCCGCTCAACCCTTTCGGCCGGGAGGCGACCGCCATCCGCGCGGAGGTGATCGAGCTGTACGCGGAGGTGGTGAGCGGTTCCGATGCCCGACTCCCCGGGGACCTCACCGCCGAGCTGCCGCGCCTGCTCTGGCTGTACCAGATGGGCGTCCTCTACTTCTGGATCATGGATTCGTCGCCCGGCCGCCTGCGCACGCTGGAGCTGATCGACGAGACCTCCGAGCTGATCGTGCAGCTGCTCCAGGTCGCCAACCTGCCGTTGCTCCGGAAGTCACGCCGGCGGGCGCTCGAGCTGGTGCGGTCGATCGCGGGGACGCCTCCGGATAATTGATCTCGAGGTGAGATCCGCGCGCGCGGCCCTGCTGGCAGCTGTCTTGGCAGCTGCCCTGCTTCCGGTCGCTCCCGCGCTCGCCGCCTCACCACCCGACCTGGCCACGCTGCTCGCCGATCCGCCGAGCAGCGGCTTCAGCGCGGTCCCCAACGGCGGCAGCGGGAACTTCGGCCCCCAGGACGCCACCCTGATCGCCTCCAGCGCCAGCAATCCCACCGCCGCCAAGCAGCGCCTGGCCAAGGACGAGTTCACACGGGGCTACGAGAAGGGCTGGGTGCAGCAGACCACCGGGCTGGTGCTGGTCGAGGGCGCTTACGAGTTCAAGAGCGACACCGGGGCGCGCGACTACTTCGCCGCCTCCAAGACGGGCGACGCCGCCAACAAGGACTTCCAGGGCTTCTTCGACCCCGGCGGCCTGAACCCGGCCTACGGCGCCCACTTCCGCACCACCGACGGCTTCCCGTCGGACGCGGTGGTGTTCGTCAAGGGCAACCTGGACCTGGTGGTCGTGATGGGCAACCGCAACGGCGTCGACAACGCCGCGGTGCTGTCACAGGCCATGGCGCAGTACTCGCGCGCGCCGGCCCACACCCTGCCCCAGGCCACCGCTTCCACAGGCTTGGGCTCGTTCCACCCCGGCGTGAGCCCGCTCGCGCTCGGGCTCTTCACGGGCCTCGTCCTGGTGGTCGCGCTGATCATCGGCCTGGTGGCACTGTTCACACGTAGGCGCGCGGTGCACGGCGGGGCTGCGGCCGCGGTGCCGACCCTGACCCTCTCCGGGGACGGCCGCCACTGGTGGGACGGCTCGAGCTGGCACGACACCGAGAGCTCCGCGCCACCCGGGGCTCAGAGGTCGCCGGACGGCGCCTACTGGTATGACGGGACGAGCTGGCGGCTGGTGCCGGGTGGGCCGAGTCCGAGGCCCCTGGGATAGCGAACTAGACTGACGCGGTGCCGCTCGCCGCGGGCCAGATGGTCGGCGCCTACCGGGTCGTCGAGCAGCTCGGAGAGGGCGGCATGGCGACCGTCTACAAGGCGTTCCAGCCGGCCCTCGAGCGGATGGTCGCGCTCAAGGTGTTGCCCGACTTCTTCGCCGGCAAGCCCGACTTCCGGGACCGCTTCCGGCGGGAGGCGAAGGCGGTCGCCCAGCTCCGCCACAGCAACATCCCGGTCGTCTTCGATTACGGACAGGAGGGCTCGGTGGCGTACATCGCCAGCGAGCTTATCGAGGGCGGCACCCTGGCCCAGCGCCTGCGCGGTGCGCCGCTCAGCCTGGGCGAGGCGGTCCGCTGGCTGACGCCGATCGCGGCCGCCCTCGACTACGCGCATTCCCGGGGTGTGCTGCACCGCGACATCAAGCCGTCCAACATCCTGGTCGGGCTGGACGGGACACCATATCTGAGCGACTTCGGCCTGGCGCGCATGGTGGGCGGCGAGACCGAGAGGTTGACCGCCACCGGCATGGTCCTGGGCACCCCTGAGTACATGTCGCCCGAGCAATGCGTGGGTGCTGAGCTCAGCAATGCAGCCGACATCTACTCGCTGTCGGTGATCGCGTACGAGATGCTCACCGGACGGGTTCCCTTCCGGGCCGCCACGCCGGTGGCCGTGATCATGGCCCAGGTCCACGACCCGCTCCCCCTGCCCCGGACCATCAACCCGGCTCTGCCGCCGGCGGCCGAGGCGGCGCTGCTGCGCGGCCTCGCCAAGATACCGGGCGACCGCTTCGGCACCGCCGCCGAGCTGGTCGCGGGCCTCTCGGCCGCGGCGCTCCGGGGGGCGCCAGCACCGGTACCGGTACCGGTGCGGCGACCGCTACTGGCGCCGCTACTGGCGCGGCCGCGCCTGCTCGCCG
>DATCNF010000387.1:0-2393 GCA_036565325.1 Candidatus Dormiibacterota bacterium
CCCCAACCCTCCCCGCTGGGGAGGGGGTCCAGCGCCCTAACCACCTCCACCCAGGGGAGGTCGCTCCGGCCGGGCCGGAGCGGGTGGGGCCGTCCGCTGTTCCCCACCCCAACCTTCCCCCGCGGGGAGGGGGTCCTTTAGAATCCCCGCGTCGCTCTCCTGGACGTCACAGCCAACGCACTAGAAGCCGGGAGGAGGCGAGATCGCGGAAGGCGCCGCCAGCGCCGCGACCTCGCCCTGATCGCCGTGCTCCTGCTCGCCGCGACCGCGTTCGCGTTTACGCTGGGCGTGGCAGCGGGACAGCACCGGAGCCCGCCCGCGCTCCACCAGCAGGCCGTGGCCGCCAGGCCGGCCGCCGCCAGCGCCGCGCCCTACTACAGCACGGCCTGGCTGACGGCGAACCCTTCACCTGAGCTGGGGGTCGCGGCTCAGGCTGGCATCCTGGTCGATCTCGACGGCAAGCGCGTGCTCTGGGCCAAGGACCCCGGCAGCCGCCGCGCACCGGCCAGCCTGGCCAAGATGATGACCGCCATGGTCGCGGTCGACCTGGCCGGGCTCGATCGCACGCTGACCGTGCCGGAGGGTGCGACTGGGGTGGTGCCGAACCTGATGGGGCTGGCGCCGGGCGACGTGGTGACCGTGCGCCAGGTCCTCTACGGGCTCTTCCTGGATTCCGGCAATGACGCCGCCGAAACGCTCGGCCAGGCGATCGTGCCCCGTGCCCGCTTCCTTGCCTTCATGAACGGGCGCGCCGCCGCCTGGGGCCTCAAGGACACCACGTTCAGCAACCCCAGCGGTCTCGACGATCTCGGCCTGCTCTCCACCCCTTACGACCTGGCCGTGATCGCGGGTCACCTGGCGACCGGCTACCCGGCCCTGATGGAGATCGCGGGGACCAAGGAACAGTCGATCCCGGCCACCGCGCAGCACGGCGCTTACGCGCCCTACAACCTGAACAAGATGCTCTGGACCTACGCCGGCACGACCGGTTTGAAGACCGGGCTGACGGACGACGCCGGGGGCTGCGTTGTGATCACCGCGACCCGCAACGGCCGCCACCTGCTGGCGGTCGTCATGCATTCGGACGTCTTCTTCACTGACGCTGCCCGCCTGCTCGACTACGGCTTCGCCACCGCCTAGAGCCGCTCAGCGCGCTCCAGCAGCAGCTTGCGCTCGCTGGCATTGCCCGTGAGCGAGGCCGCGCGCTCGAACTCCGTTCGCGCCTCTTCCGAGCGCCCCAGCTTGGCCAGGAAATCGCCGCGCACGCTGGGGAGGAGGTAGTAGGCCCGGAGTGCGGGCTCCGACCTGAGCTCGTCCACCAGCTCCAGGCCGGCCGCCGGCCCGAACGCCATCGCCACCGCGACCGCCCGATTCAGCTCCACCACCGGTGAAGGCGTCAGCTGGGCCAGCGCGTCGTAGAGGGCCGCGATGCGCGCCCAGTCGGTGGCCTCGGGGGTGCGGGCGCGGGCGTGGCAGGCCGCGATCGCAGCCTGCAGCGCGTACGGGCCCAGCGCGCCGCCCAGGTCCTCGGTGCGCTGCAGGGCCGCCAGGCCGCGGCGGATGAGGAGCTGGTCCCAACGTCCCCGGTCCTGGTCCAGAAGCAGGATGGGCTCGCCGGACGGCCCGACCCGGGCCCGCAGCCGAGAGGCCTGGATCTCCATGAGGGCGACCAGCCCGTGGACCTCCGGCTCCTGGGGGGCGAGCCCGGCGAGGACGCGGCCGAGGCGGATCGCGTCCGTGCAGAGCGCGGGGCGCACCCAGTCCTCGCCGGCGGTCGCCGAGTACCCCTCGTTGAAGACCAGGTACACGACCTCCAGCACCGACGCCAGCCGTGCGGCCAGCTCGGCACCGGCAGGCACCTCGAAGGGCACGCGCGCCTCGGTGAGGGTGCGCTTGGCGCGCACGATGCGCTGGGCGATGGTCGGCACCGGCACCAGGAAGGCGCGCGCGATCTCCTCGGTGGTCAGCCCTCCGAGCAGGCGGAGCGTGAGCGCCACCCGTGCCTCCGTCGAGAGGACCGGGTGGCAGGCGGTGAAGACCAGGCGCAGCAGGTCGTCGCCGATGTCGTCGTCGAGGGCCGCATCGAAATCAGGTGCAGCCTCCTCCTCCACCTGGAGCTCGCGGCCGAGCTGCTCTTGCTTGCGCTGCAGGCGCTGGCGGCGGCGGACCAGGTCGATAGCCCGGTGCTTGGCCGTGCCCATGAGCCAGGCGCCCGGCCGGTCCGGGACGCCTGAGGTGGGCCACTGCTGAAGCGCCGCCACGAACGCGTCCTGGGCCAGCTCCTCGGCCAGCCCGACGTCGCCCACGATGTGTGCGAGGCCGGCGATGAGGCGTGGCGACTCGATGCGCCAGATCGCCTCGATCGCCCCCCCGCTGGGCACGCCGGCTAGCGC
>DATCNF010000388.1:0-9077 GCA_036565325.1 Candidatus Dormiibacterota bacterium
TCGCCGTAGGGGCTCGGCCGCCGCGAGCCGACGATGGCCGCGCGCGGGCCGGGAGGCGGGGGCCAGCGGCCTCTTGCTCTGAGGTCGTCCGGCTCAGGCGGCCGCCGCATCGCTCACCCGGTAGCCGAGGGCTTCGAGGACCTGGTCCTCGCCGATCTCCTCGCGACCCTCGAGGTCGGCTACGGTGCGCGCCACCCGCCAGGCGCGCTGGAAGGCGCGGGCGGTCAGGCCGCGCGCCGACGACCAGCGTTCGAGGGCGCGCCGGGCTTCGGGACGGATGCCCGTGATCCGCCGCAGCTCGGCTCGCGTGAGGTTGGAGTTGAGATGGCCCTGGCGCTCCTGCTGGCGCTGCCGTGCCTGCTGCACACGCGCTCGCACCACCGTTGAGGTCTCGCCGGTGGGTTCGGCCGAAAGCGCCTCCAGGGGGGCGCGGGCCACGCCGACCTGGAGGTCGATGCGGTCCAGGAGCGGCCCCGAAAGGGCTCGCTGGTAGGCGACCACCGCCGCCGGGGTGCAGCGGCAGGCCCGGATGGGGTCTCCCTCCCAGCCGCAGGGGCAGGGGTTGGTGGCCGCGACCAGCATGAAGCGGGCGGGATAGGTGACGGAGCCGCCACTGCGGGTGATGCTGACGCGCCCCTCCTCGAGCGGCTGGCGCAGCGCCTGCAGGCTTCGCGCATCGAACTCGGCGAACTCGTCCAGGAAAAGCACGCCGTGATGGGCGCGCGAGATCTCGCCTGGCCGGGCCAGGTTGGATCCCCCACCGACCAGGCCCGCGATCGACACCGTGTGGTGGGGCGCCCGGAAGGGCCGCTGCCCGGTCAGGGGACGACCCGGGTCGAGCTCGCCGAGCACGCTCCGCACCTGGGCCAGGTCGATGGCCTCGTCCCGGCTCAGCGGCGGCAACAGCCCGGGGAGGCAGCGGGCGAGCATGGTCTTCCCGGACCCGGGTGGGCCGCTCAGCAGCAGGTGGTGGCCGCCTGCCGCGGCGACCTCAAGGGCGCGACGGGCGGCCTCCTGGCCGTGGACCTCGGCCAGGTCGTCCGCCGTCGGCTCCCACCTCGCGGGCTGCGGGGCGGGTTCGTGAACGGGTGCCGGTGCCCCGTCGAGCAGGTGGTCGGTGACGTCACGCAAGCAGTTGCAGGGCACCACCTCGAGGTCGGGGACGAGGGCGGCCTCGGCCGCGTCGGACGCCGGGACAAACAGGCGCCGGACGCCACGCCGGACCAGGCCGCGCGCCGCGACCAGCACACCGTCGACGTGGCGGACGCCTCCGTCCAGGGAGAGCTCTCCCAGAAACGCGTCGGCTGACGAGGCGGCCCCACCAGCCTGCGCAAGGCAGATCCCGACGGCGATCGCCAGGTCGAGGCCGCCGCCGTCCTTGCGCAGCTCGGCCGGCGCCAGGTTGACCGTCATGCGCGCCCGCTGCGGCGGCCACGGCAGGCCCGAGTTGCGCACCGCCGAGCGGACGCGCTCTCGCGATTCCTTTACTGAGCCGGCCGCCAGACCGACCAGGAAGAAGGCGGGGCTGCCGGTCGCGATGTCGACCTCGACGTCGACGGGCAGGACGTCGAGGCCGCGGAGCAGCACGGAGCGCACGCTGGTGGCCACGGGCGCATCGTGAGCCGGGCTACCCGCGCTCGGGAACCGCGGTTGTTAAGCGGCTGCGGTCGAGCTCGGTCCCCGGCAGTAGAGGTCGTCAGGAGCGGGTGGAGGGATCGCCAGGATGCGGCCGTCGTCGGCCCGGATCAGCTGCCACCCACCTTCGTGCGCCATCCAATGGTGGCGGCTGCACAGGAGCAGCTGGTTGTCGAGATTGCTGCTGCCACCCTTGGCCCAGTGCACAAGGTGGTGCGGCGTGCACCAGGATCCGGGCCGCGAGCAGCCCGGCCATCTGCAGTGCGGGTCGCGGGCAGCCAGCGCCCGCTTGCCCGGCCCCCTCACGATTCGCCGGCCGCGGCCGACGTCGATCACCATCGAGTCGGGCCCCAGCACGACGCGGGTCAGCGTGCAGTTGCACGCCCACCGCTCGATGGTTGTGGCCGAAATCGGCACTGCCAGCGCCTCTCCGGCAGGCGCGCCGGGTAGTCCCTGGAGCGTCTCCAGCGTGGCGGTGACCTGCAGGTGGGCGTTGCCAGTCCCGTGTTCAACAAACTCGACCAGGGCGTCCGCCAGGCGCCGATCGCGCTTACGGTCGTCGTCGCGATCGGTCCGCTTGGCCAGCGGCTCGAGCGCAGTGAGCAGAGCGGCGCCACCCGCGGGGTCGAGCACGCCCTTGAGCCAGAGCAGGCCGCCCGCGCCCTTCTGCAAGTTGAGCCGGCGGCCCTCCACGGCCGAGACCTGTTCCGCGAGAAAGCCCTCGGCATCGGCCATGTGACGCACCTGCTCGGCGGTCTTGCGGAACTCGGTCACGGTTTCCATTCGCGCATGCTCGAGCAGGCGCGTCTCGTCGATCTGGTGCCACTTCTGCAGCTCGGTCAGCGCCAGCCGGGTGTTGGCCATGACCGCCAGGTGGTCAAAGCCGATCTCGCCACGCTCCAGCGCGGCCACGCTCTCGCCCAGTTCCTGGAGGCAGGAGCCCACACAGACGGCCTGGTAGGCGTCGTGCCAGCTCATGTGCCCGTCCTCGCGCAGGAACTGGACCGGCGTCTCGCAGCCGCTGTAGTTGTTGCTGCCCAAGACCCGCACCCATTCCCAGACCAGGCGCGCCTGCTCCAGGCGCCGCACGTCGATGTCATGGGCGCCGGCAATCAGTCTCTTGGCGAAGTCGGAAGGTTCTCCCCCCGCCCCCTCAATCATGCTCCTATTATAGAACGTTTGTTCGCGGAGTGAATCCCACCTGTTAATTTCTCGCCATCAGGCGCCGGCGCTTACCACACCGTCCATCCGCCGTCGACGACAAGGGTTTGCCCCACCACATAGGACGAGGCATCGGAGGCCAGGAAGACCAGGGCGCCGTCAAGCTCGCCGGGCAGGCCTGCGCGGCCGATCGGAGTGCGCTGTTCGATCCAGCGGACCTGTTCGAGGTTCCTGAGCTGGCCCGTGAGCTCGGTTGGGAACCAGCCGGGCGCGATGGCGTTGACGCGGATTCCGCGCGCCGCCCACTGGGCGCACCTGACGAAGCGCCGGTCACCACCGCCACACGGCCCGCCAGGTCGAACAGCGGGTCGCGAGCCTCCACGCCGGTATTCTGGCTCGCTTAGGGCGCGCCGCCTGGGGTCAGCTCCGGCTCCGGAGTCCAGCGTCCGTCCGGCCCGACATAGCCCGCCGGTTGCTCGCTCTCGTGGGAGAGGATCAGCAGCCAGCGGTGGTTGGCGGCCTCCTCCAGAAGCTTCGCCTTCTCTGCCTGGACTCGCAGCGCGTCGAGGTCGGCGGCCATGGTCCAGGGCACGCGCAGGTGCGGGACGGTGCCGACCAGGTCGCCGGTGACCACGCAGGCGAGCTCCTCGGAGGCCCGGAAGACGACCAGCTGGTGGCCGGGGGTGTGCCCGCCCGTCTGGCGCAGGGTCAGGCCCGGCGCCACCTCGGCCTCGCCCTCCAGGAACTCGGCCAGCCCGGCGTCCGCCACGGGCGTGAAGTCGTCGGCGATATAGCCGGCCCGCGACCGGGGATCGGGGTCGAGGGCGAAGTCCCACTCCACCTTCTGTATGAAGTGCTTGGCTTTCGGAAAGCTCAGCTCCAGCCCGCCCCCGGTGGCACGGCGCGTGAACCCGCCGGCGTGGTCCCAGTGCAGGTGCGTGCTGACCACGATGTCGACCTCGTCGGGCCGGATGCCCAGCCGCTTCAGGTTGGTGAGCAGGCCTTCGGGCTCCCAAACCCCTTCGCGCTGGGCGCGCTTCGCGTCGAGCTTGGTGCCGATGCCGGTCTCGCAGACGATCACGCGGCCGTGGTGGCGGACGATCACCCCCACGCAGGCGGCGGTGATCTGGTTGCGCTCGTTGGCCGGCTTCTGGCGCTCCCAGAGCACCTTGGGGACGACGCCGTACATGGTCCCGCCGTCCGGATGCCAGCCGCCGGCGACCAGGAGGTGGATCTCGAAGTCGCCCAGGCGCATCTCTCAATCAAGCATCGGCGCGAGGGTGCTTACTTTTGGTAGCCACGCGGGGGCTGGGGTAATTTAGGATTCACACCCATGCCGCGCTCGATGTGGAAAGGCGTCATCACCTTCGGGATGGTCAGCATCCCCGTGCGTCTCTACGTGGCCACCGACTCCCAGGGCATCTCCTTCCGTCAGCTCTGCGCCGAGCACATGTCCCCGATCAAGTACAAGCGTTGGTGCTCGGAGGGCGACCACGAGGTCAGCTACGGCGACATCGTCAAGGGCTACGAGGTGTCCACCGACAACTACGTGGTGATCGAGGACGCGGATCTCGACAACCTGCCCCTCCCCACCGCCCACGCCATCGAGATCACCGAGTTCGTGGAGCAGAACGAGATCAACGGCGGCCTCTACTTCAAGTCCGCCTACTACATGGAGCCCGAAGAGGTGGGCAAGAAGCCCTACGCGCTGCTCAAGCAGGCCCTCGAGGAGACCAAGAAGGTGGCGGTCGCCAAGATCGCCTTCCGCGACCGCGAGCACCTGGCCGCGCTCAGCCCGCTGGACGGCCACATGCTTATGAACACCCTCCACTGGCCCGACGAGATCCGCTCCGTCGACGGCATCAAGGGCGTCGACGACGGCGTCAAGATCTCGGACCGCGAGCTGCAGATGGCCAAGACGCTGGTGGAGAGCCTGTCCGACACCTTCGATCCCGAGCGCTTCCAGGACAACTACAAGGAAGCGTTGATGAAGGTCGTGGAGGCCAAGGTCCAGGGCCAGGAGACGGTCACCGCCCCCGAGCCCGAGACGGCTCCCCGGGTGATGGACCTGATGGAGGCCCTCAAGGCCTCGGTCGAGGCGGCCAAGAAGTCGAAGCCGGAGGCCGCCGAGGCCGCCAAGCCGGCCAAGCAGAGAGCCCGCAAAGCCAGCTAGCCTCCGCGGCATGGAAGCCGCGGGCCAGCTCTCCTTCGAGCACGAGGGCTTTCCGAGCGCCGTCCGGCCCATGCAGGCGGTGTCCGCGGAGGCGCCCTTCTCGGCCGACGACTACATCTTCGAGGTCAAGTGGGACGGGCTGCGCGCCCTCGTCTTCGTCGAGCCCGACGGCGCTGTGCACGTGCACGACCGCGGCCTCAACGACATCACCGACCGCCTGCCCGAGCTGAAAAGCCTGGGCAAGCAGGTCCCACCTGGCACCGTGCTCGACGGCGAGCTGGTCGCCACCGACGCCGACGGCCGCCCCGATTACCAGGCCCTCCGCGAACGTCTCTCCGCGCAGCCCGGCCCGGGCACACCCCTCGCCTATCTGGCCTTCGACCTGCTCTACCTGGAGGGCAAGTCCCAGCTCCGCCAGACACTGCTGCGGCGCAAGGCCCGGCTGCGCAAGGCGGTGACCAGCGGCGGGGTGCTGTTCGTGCCCGACCACATCTCGAAAGAAGGAGTCGAGCTCTTCGAGGCCTGCCTCGAGCGCGGCCTGGAGGGTGTCATGGCCAAGCATGTGGAGAGCACCTACGTGCCGGGCCAGCGCTCGCCTTTCTGGCTCAAGGTCAAGGCGGTCAAGAGCGACGATTTCGTGGTCACCGGCTGGACCCCGGGCACGCCCTTCGGAGCGCTGCTGGTCGGCTACTTCGAGCGCGGGCGCCTGCTGCCCTGCGGGTCGGTGTCCGGAGGCTACGACGCCGAGGCCTACGCGGCGCTCGGTGAACGCCTGGCCGAGCTGGCCGTCGCCGAATGCCCCCTCGAGCCGCCGCCGGTGATCACCGCGCCCGTGCTCTGGGTGCGGCCCGAACTGGTGATCAGCGTCCGCTACTCGGAGTGGTCGACGGACGGAACCCTGCGCTTTCCCATCTTCAACGGCATCCGGCAGGAGGTGCACCCGGCCGAGTGCGTCCGGCATCGGCCCCGAGTGGTGATCGGTGGGCACGCCCCTCCGGGCAGCCCGGTGCACGACCTAACCCGGTTTCCTTTCTAGTACGGGAGGCGGATGCCGCGACCGGATCCCCTCAGAAAGGGTCTTCGATCAGCTCGATCGAGCGCACCTCGCCCTGGCGACCCACCAGCAACGAGACCACCGCGAAGCGCACCTCGCCCCGCCAGCCGGCCAGGGCCCGATACTCGGCCGCGGCGGCGCCCAGGGCCCGGCGCTTGCGCGGCCCCACCGCCTCGGCCGGCGTGCCGAAGGCTTCGCCGGAGCGAGTCTTCACCTCGACCAACACCAGGCAGTCGCCACGCCGGCAGACCAGGTCGACCTCGCCGCGGCGGGCGAGAAAGCCGGAGCCGACCACCTTCCAGCCCCGCTTTTCCAGGTAGACCGCGGCCAGGCGCTCGCCGTGGCGGCCGAGCACCTGCCGGGTGCTGAGGCTAGACATCGTCGGGGGCGCCGGCCGGGATCACGGTCTCCGGGTCGACCCCGCCGGCCAGGCCGAGCGCCTTGCGCACCGGCCGCCACGACATGCGGTGGATGGGGCTCGGCCCCAGCCGCATCAGCGCGGCACGGTGGAACGCGGTCGCGTAGCCCTTGTGCAGCGCGAAGCCGTAGCCCGGATAGACGGCGTCGTACTCGACCATCAGCCGGTCGCGGTGCACCTTGGCCAGGATGGAGGCCGCCATGATCGAGGCGCACATCCCGTCGCCCTTGATGACTGCCATCTGCGGCAGCGGCAGCTCGGGCACGTCCCAAGCGTCGATCAGCAGGTACTGGGCGGCGGGATCGAGACGGTTGACGGCCAGCTCCATGGCCCGCTGGCGGGCGTAGGTGAGGCCCTTGCGGTCGATGTCCTCGGGCGGCACCTCACCGACCCCCCAGGCGACCGCGGCCCGCCGGATCTGGCGATCCAGCCGCCGCCGCTGCTCGGCCGTCAGCTTCTTGGAGTCGTCAAGGCCGGGCAGCCGAGCCCCGATCGGCAGCACGCAGGCGGCCGCCACCGCAGGCCCGGCCAACGGCCCGAGCCCGACCTCGTCGAGCCCGGCCACCACCAGGTAGCCCATGCCGCGCACCATCCGCTCGGACGCCCACAGGTAAGGACGCCGCGTGCGCTTACGCGGCCGCCCTGGCGTCGCCTTCACCGCCACCGCCGCGAGCCTACTCAGGCTGCGCGGGCGGGGGCAACGGAGGTTGTGAAGGCGGGTCTGATCAGGACTCGGCCGTCTCCTCCGCGGCCTCTGCCGGCGCCTGGGCCGCCTTGGCCCGGCCCCGGCGCCCGGCCGCCGCCTTGGCGGTGCCGCCGTTGGTTGCCGGCTCTGCCGCCGCCGCGGCCGGAGCCTCCTTGGCCCGGCGTTCGCGGATGCGCGCGTCCTTGCCGACCTTGCCGCGCAGGTAGTAGAGGCGGGCCTGCCGAACCTCGCCGTGGCGCACGACCTCGATCTTGTCGATGCGTGGCGAGTGGATCAGGAAAGTGCGCTCGACGCCCACCCCGTGGGTGACCCGGCGGACCGTGAAGTTGCGGCGCAGGCCGCCGCCGGTGACTCGGATCACGAGGCCCTCGAAGACCTGGATCCGCTCGCGGGTGCCTTCCACGACCTTGGCGTGGACCTTGACGGTGTCGCCGGGCCGGAGCGCCGGCACCGATTCCTTCTGCTGCTCGAGCTCGAGCTCGTCGATCACATTCATTGTCGTGCCTCTCAACTCCTCGCGCGGCCGCGCGACATCGACATTCGCCACTCGCGGATACGCCGGTGATCGCCGGTCAGGAGCACCTCGGGCACCTTCATGCCTCGGTACTCGGCCGGCCGGGTGAACTGGGGAAAGCCGCCGAACTCGGCGGTGAACGAATCCTGGTCGAGCGAGCCGGGGTCGCCGACCACGCCGGGGACCAGGCGGGCCACCGCGTCGACCAGGACCATGGCCGGGATCTCGGCGCCGCTCAGGACATAGTCGCCGATCGACACCTCGCGCCCGTCGAGGCCGGCCCGGACGCGGTCGTCAACGCCCTCGTAGCGGCCGCACACGATGACCAGACCGGGCTCGACGGCCAGCTCGGCGGCCAGCTCCTGGGTGAGCCGCTCGCCCCAGGGCTCCATCAGGATCACGGGCCCGGCGTTGAAGCGCCGCACGTGCTCGACGGCCTCGAAGATCGGCTCCGGCTTCAAGACCATGCCGGCGCCCCCGCCGAAGGGGGCGTCGTCGACCTGGCGGTGGCGATCGTGCGTGAAGTCGCGCAGGTCATGGGCGTGAATCTCGAGCAAGCCGCGCTCGACCCCCCGCCCCACCACGCCGGCGCCGAAGACGGCGCTCAGCATGGCCGGGAAGATGGTCAGGACGTCGTAGCGCTTGGCGCTCACTGGCTCACCAGGCCTACTCGACCTCCAGCAGCCAATCGGCGACCACCACTCGGCCGCTCTCGAGGTCGACCTCGAGGACTGCTTCCCGGGTGGCCGGCACCAGGTGCTCGACGTTGCCGGAGCGGGCCAGCCAGACGTCGTTGGCGGGCCGTTCCAGGACCTCGCTCAGGCGACCGAGCTCGGCCCCCGAGGCGGTGACCACGGCGAGCCCGACCAGCTGGTGGTGGTAGAACTCGCCCTCCGGCAGGCGGTGCACGGCGTCGACCGGCACCTCGAGGTAGCGACCGCGGTAGAGCTCGGCCAGGGTGCGGTTGTCAAGGCCGGTGAGCTTGATCACCAACCCGTTGGTCTGCTCGCGGCTCCACTCGACGTGGCGCGTGACGCCGTCCACGATCAGGGAAGATCCCGGTCGGAAGCGGTCGTCGAAGTCTGTCAAGGGGAGGACCTTGACAGCTCCCTGCAGCCCGAAGGCGCCCGTCACCTGGCCGACTCGGATCATCGGGTGTTGGCCATGTCCACGAACACGCGCTTGCGCTCGCGCAGGGACGCGACCCTGACCAGCGTGCGCAGCGCCTCGATGTTGCGGCCCGCCTTGCCGATCAGGCGGCCCATGTCCTCGTCGGCCATCTTGATCTTGATCGCGACCGTGCCGTGGCCGCGCTCGAAGGAGTTGATCTCGACCTGCTCCGGCTTCTCCGCGATCGAGCGGGCCACGAACTCGACCAGCGCCTTGTAGTCGACGGCAGGGCCCGGGGGCCCGCCC
>DATCNF010000389.1:0-9307 GCA_036565325.1 Candidatus Dormiibacterota bacterium
CCCCTGAGCCCCGCGGCCTGCGGCCGCGGCGCCGGCACTGCCGCAACGTCGCCCCCTGCGACCCCCACGCGGCGCCTCGCGCCGCGGGCTCGGGTCGCCTGGACTCCCCTGAGCCCCGCGGCCTGCGGCCGCGGCTCGGCGCCTGGCTTCCGCGCGTGACAACCCCCTATAACCCGACTTGGGCCCCCTTGAGGGCGGGCTCTCACCCCGGATGACCCGGGTTATCCGTCAGATGCCGGCTGTGTGCAGGACCGCGTACGCGAGCCAGGCCACTATGGCCGCGACCGGGATCGTGACCAGCCAGGCGGCCACGATGTTGGCGCCCACGCCCCATTTGAGGGCGGTGAGCTGGCGGGGCGCCCCGGCGCCCATGACGGAGCCGGTGATGACGTGGGTCGTGCTGACCGGGAACCCCAGCTGGGTCGCGACCTGGATCACCGTGGCGCCCATCAGCTGCGCCCCCATGCCGGTCGCCGGGTCCATCTTGTAGATCCGCCAGCCGAGGGTGCGGATGATGCGCCAGCCGCCGGCGTAGGTGCCGAAGGCGATGGCGGCGGCGGCCAGCACGATCACCCAGGCGGGCGGGGCGAACTTGGTGGCGTGGCCGGTGGCGATCAGGGCCAGCGTCATGGCCGCCATCGACTTCTGGGCGTCGTTGGAGCCGTGCGAGTAGGAGACGAACGCCGCCGTGATCGCCTGCAGGAACCGGAAGGCGCGGTTGAGCGGAGCCGGTCGCATGCGCGCGAAGACGTTGAAGAGCACGGTCATGAAGAGGCCGGCCGCCAGGAAGCCGGCCAGCGGCGAGAGGACCAGGTAGGTGATCACCTGCGTCACCTGGGCCCAACGGATCAGGGCCAGCGAATGGGTGGAGGCGATCGCGGCTCCCAGCAGGCCGCCGATCAGCGCGTGGGTCGAGCTCGAGGGGAGACCCAGGTACCAGGTCACCAGGTTCCAGGCGATGGCGCCCACCAGCGCGGCGATGATCACGGCCAGCCCGACCTTGAACGCCAGCAGCTTGCCGATGGTGTTGGACACCTTGCCCCCGAAGACGAACACCGTGACCAGAGCGCCCACCAGGTTGAAGACCGACGAGATGGCGACCGCCGCGCCGGGTGACAGCGCGCGGGTCGAGACCGAGGTGGCGATGGCGTTGGCGGTGTCGTGGAAGCCGTTCGTGAAGTCGAAGAAGACCGCCACCAGGATGGTGACGAAGAGCAGGTATTCCAAGCGTTTCTAGGTGTTCTTGATGGCGATGCGTTCGAGGAGGTTGGCGACGTGCTCGCAGGTGTCGAGAACAGCCTCCAGCAGGTCGTGGAGATCTTTCCACTTGATGATCTCCGCCGCGCTCAGCTGGTTCTCCTCCGCGAACAGCCCCGCCATCGCCTCGCGGTTGACCTTGTCGCCCTCGTTCTCCAGCCGGTGCACCTCCAGGCGCTGCTCCTCGAGGCCGCTCATGTCCTCCAGGTCGTCCACCGCCTTGGCGATGGCCACGCCCGCGCCGGCCGCCAGCTCGCCCATGCGCCGCGCGGGGTCCGGGACCTCCTTGACGCGGTAGAGCTCCATCTTGTCCGCGACCTCCTCGGCGAGGTCGACGATGTCGTCCAGGGAGGAGGCCAGCAGCAGGATGTCCTCCTGGTCCATGGGCGTCACGAATGTGCTGTCGGTGAGCCGGTAGATCTCATGCGTCACGTCGTCGCACTTGTGTTCCAGGTCGCGCAGGCGCGGGTGCCGGGAGCGGCCTTCGAGCAGGCTCTTGCTGAGCTCGGACAGGACCTCCGAGACCAGCTGGCCCTGTTGCCGGAAGAGCTCGAAGAACTTGCGCTCCTGCGGGATCAGGCTCAACTTCATGTCAGCAGTGCTCCTTCCTGGCTGAGGATGCGGCGGGCCACCGCCACCGCCGAGGCGTACGTGGAGTCCATGCCGCGATAGGACAGGCCGCGCGCGCCCAGCGTGCGCGCCTGGGTGTAGGGCGTGTCAGACGCGTAGTGCACGATGCCGAGGTCGAAGCCGAGGCGCGTCATGCTGACGTTCTCATTCATCGGGTAGCGCCCCGCCTCGCGGATCTCGAAAGCGGCGTCCAGGAAAGGACCGGCCTCCATCTCGACGATCGTGTACCGGCCCTGGTAGTAGAACTCGAGGTACTCGCGATTCTGCAGGAAGGTGCCGCGCACCGTGACGGCGCGCTGGTTGTCAATGGCCGAGCCGTACACCAGGTGCGGCTGCACGTCGGCGGCGTTGAAGCAGTTGTCCAGCCAGTAGGTGTTCATCGAGTGCTCGTTGAAGACGACGTTGGGGATCATCACGTCGCCCACGTCGGCGTTCAGCGTCGCGGCCTTGCCCATCACATAGACGCCGCGGATCCAGGCCACCTTCTCGGCGCACTGGCGCAGCAGGTGGTAGGCCGCGAGGCCGAGCGGATAGTCGATGTTGATGATCGCGGCATCGGACGCCTTGAGCGCGAGCGGGTCGACGCCGCTGATGCGGGTGTCGAAGCAGGTGGGGTCGAGCTCCGAGAGCTTGAAGATCTGGGCCGAGGAATCGACCCCGACCGACTTCTGGGAGATGTGGCGGATGCCTTCCGCGTGCTCCATCTCCCGCCTCTCTGCCTGCAGCTGCGGGCGCTGCGCGGGGTCGTCGAAGAGCGCGCGCGCCGCGAAGTACAGCCAGTTGTCGCGCGAGGCGCGGCTGACCCCGGTCTCCATCTTCTGCGCCTCGTCCGAGAGCTCGGGGTCGTGCTGGCGCGTCCAGTCCACCACCCGGCTTTCGAAACGGCGCGCGGTGCCGCTGAGCACGTTGACCAGGCTGTGCACGTTGGAGGACACGAAGTACACCGGCGACTCGGAGAGCCCCATGGCGTCGAGCTCGGCCTGGATCGGAAGCCACCAGCGGCCGGCGGCGCGTGCGTAGCCGATGTGCGAGCCGCCGATCAGGCGCAGGGTGATCCGGCAGTTGTGGTCACGGACCAGGGCCAGCGTCTCCATGAACTCGGGCGCCCAGGCGTCATGCAGGCGGCGCCAGTCTTCCTCGGTGGCCTGGGCGGCCTGGCGCGCGCGCTCGGAATCGAGCTCGAGGTCCCGCAGCGCGTGATGGAGCTTGTTCCACTCGATCTGGTAGGCCACCAGCGTCGGCACCAGGTCGTCGATGTCGCTGGGGCTGGCGATCAGGACCGCGAGCGTCTCCTTGCCGTCGTAGTACCAGCGGCGGCGCCGGGCCGGTGCCTTGACCGGCTCCCAGTTGAGGATGTCCTCGCCGAGCACGGCGCGGAAGCCGTGGGCGCTCTGGCCCAGGATGACCCGGCGGCAGCGGGCGATCACCGCGGGCAGGCGGCGCACCGAGTAGATCAGCGCCCCCATGTCGCTGCGCGGCTCCGCGGCCAGAGGATGCAGGGCGGAGCCCATGCCGATGTGCACGTGGTCGAGCGAGTCGAGGCGGATCTCGCCCGAGCTCTGCAGCATCGTGGAGTAGGTGCGTACGTACAGCTCGACGGCGTGGCGGCCGGTCCAGCCGGTCGTTGTGCTCGTCGTGGCCTCCACTGATCCAAAAGTCTAGGCTGGCCGCGACTTACAAAGGTTTTACGGCCTGGGGGTGGTAAGCGGCCGCTCCGAGCGTTGTAGTTGGGGGATATGAACGGACTCCGGGTTGCCAAGCTGGCCGGCGCCGCCGCCGGCGCCCTGCTCGTGTCCGGTTTCGTGGTCGCCATCACCGCCTACGCCGCGGGGGTCCAGATGCCGCAGTTCGCGGCCACGCCGCCCCCCGCCAAGCCGACCACGGCCCAGGCGCAGCAGTACTGCCAGTCCTACCTGAACCACCTCGCCAAAGACCTCAACACGAGCACGACCAAGGTCCAGGACGCCGCCAAATTGGCGTTCGACCAGACCGTCGACGACGCCGTCAACAGCAAGCAGATCACCAAGGCCGAAGGCGACGCCCTGAAGGCCAAGTTCGCGGCCAACCAGCTCTGCTCCGGCGAGCTGAGCGCCCTCGGCCGCGGGGCCGGCGCTGCCGCCGGTCGCGCCCTCGGCCAGGAGGCTTTCACGGCCGAGGCTGCGGTGCTGGGCACGACGCCCAGCGACCTCATGACCCAGGTCAAGGCAGGCAAGGCCGTCAAGGACCTGGCCGCGGCCAAGGGCATGGACGAGACAAGTTTCCGCAACGCGTACGTGGCCAGGATCAAGTCGGACCTGGCCGCGCTGGTCGCCAACAAGACCATCACCCAGGCCCAGGCCGACAAGGTCACACAGATGGCGCAGAACGGGCCGATCCCGTTCTGGAACGGCATGCCGAAGCACGCGTCGAAGCCCCGCACGGCGACCGGTTAACGAATCTCCTCCGTCCGTTGGCCGCGCGGACCCGCCCTCCGCAGGCCTTGAGAGGGAGCCCTCGGGCTCCCTTTCTCTTACTCCTCCGGGGGCGCGGCGCCGAGCCTCTTCATCAGTTCCTCGAGCAGCTTTTGAGTCTCGGGGTCCTGCATCACCCGCTCGGACATGGTCTCGGCGGCGCGGCGGATCTCGGGGTCGTTCATCAGCTTCTCGGCCATGCCCTCGAACTGGCTTGCCATGTCCTTCATGGCCGCCTCCTGGGCCACCTGCAGCAGCACCGGCTGCGAAGCCGCGGCGGCCACCGCCTCCAGCTGGCCGCGCACCATCTCGATCCCCTTGCAGCCCAGGCACTCGCCCTTCAGCCCGCAGTGGCAGAGCTGCGGGCGCAGCCGGTCGAGCGCCAGGTGCGCCCCGGAGAGATCGACGGGACCGGCCACGGCCTCAGTGCCCTCTGGCCGGCCGGTGCTCCGCGCCTTCGCGGTACATGGCTTCGATCTCCTCCTGGTGCCGCTCCTGGACGGCGCGCCGCTTGACCTTGAGGGTGGGTGTCATCTCGCCCGCTTCCTCGCTGAAGTCCTCCGGCAGCAGCTTGAACTGCTTGATGGACTCCCAGGAGCCGACGTCCTTGTTGATCTGATCCACGATCTGCTGCACGCGGCCGCGCAGCTTCTCGTCCTCGACCAGCTGCTTGGGGTCGCCGCTCAGCCGCAGCTCGGACTTGACCGCCTGCCAGTCGGGCACGATCAGCGCCACGCAGTAGGGCCGCTCGTCGCCGATCACGACCGCGCGCTCGATGATCGACTGGTCCTGGAGCTGGGCCTCCAGCGGCTGGGGAGCCACGTACTTGCCACCGGCGGTCTTGATCAGGTCCTTCTTGCGGTCGGTGATCTTGAGGAAGCCGTCGGCGTCGATCTCGCCGACGTCGCCGGTCTGCAGCCAGCCGTCGCTGAGCACCTCCTCGGTGGCCTTCTCGTTGCGGAAGTACCCCAGCATCACGCCCGGGCCCTTGACCAGGATCTCGCCGTCCTTGGCGATCTTCAGCTCGTAGCCGGGGAGCGCGCGCCCCACGGTTCCGAACTTGTGGTGGTCCTCGGTGTTGGAGGTCGCGCCCGAGGTGGTCTCGGTCATCCCCCAGCCCTGCAGGATCTTGATGCCGACCGCCCAGAAGAACTCCTCGACCTCGGTTGCCAGCGGGGCGCCACCGGAGAGGAAGAAGCGCAGGCGGCCGCCGGTCAGGGTCTCGCGCAAGCGCCCGAGCACCAGCCGGTCGGCGATCGCGTAGCGGATGCCCCGTCCCCGGCCGCCCGCGGTCGCGCGGCCAACGCCGACGCCCCACTCGAACAGGCGCCGCCGGAAGGCGGGCTGCTCGCGGACCGTCTGCATGATCCGCTGGTACATCTTTTCGTACAGGCGCGGGACGGACAGCACGATCGTCGGCTTGACCTCCCGGATGTCCTCGACCAGGCGGTCAACCCCCCGCGACAGGTACGCGGAGCCCCCAGCCATCATGCCCACGAAGATTCCGTCGCAGCGCTCGAACACGTGCGAGTAGGGCAGGAAGGAGAGCTCGACGTCGTCCTGCCCCACCCGGAAGACCTGGAGCCCCGCCTTCGCCTTGTCGACGAAGTTGCGGTGTGCGAGGACGACGCCCTTGGGCTCCCCGGTGGTCCCGGAGGTGTAGATGATCGACCCGATGTCGTCGGGCTGGACAGCCTTGAGCCGGGACTCGATCTCCTCCAGATCCGAGTCCTTCGCCTCCCCCTGCATCCACTCCGCGACCTCGCGGTCGATGAGGACCGTCTTCTGGAGCGACCCGCCCGCCGGGAGCCGCTCCGCGATCTCCTGGTTCCCGGCGATGGCCAGGACGGCCTGGCTGTTGTTCGCGATCAGCTGGGCGGTCTTGGCCACCGTGCTCGGGTAGACGGGCACCGTCACCGCCGCCGCGGCCTGGATGCCGATGTCGGCGACCAGCCACTCGATCCGGTTCTCGGACATCAGGATCACGCGGTCGCCGGCCTTGACTCCCAGCTCAATCAGCCGGGCGGCGATCGCCAGGGCCGACTTGCGCATCTCGCCCCAGGTCAGGGGCCGCCACTCGTCCTTCGCCCAACGGCGGAGGATGACCTCGTCCGCCAGGCGGTCGGCCTGGCGCATGAACACGCCCATCGTCGTGCGTTCGGAAAGTGCACTCGCGTCCACGTTTCGATTATGTGCTGGTGAATTTACCGACCTGTGATACTGGCCTCCAATCTTGCCGGGACCCAGGCTGAAGGTCGGCGTCTTCCTGCAGGTCCTCGACCTGGAGGGCGGCCAGGCGATCCCGGTGGCCGAGCTGGCGGCGCGCGCCGCGCGGGCCGAGGCTCTGGGCTTCGACTCGGTCTGGGTCATGGACCATTTCTTCTTCGAGTGGCAGGGCCGCCGGGTCTTCGCCCACGATCCCATGGTCCAGCTGGCCGCCATGGCGGCGGCCACCGGCCGGATCCAGCTCGGTCCGCTGGTCCTGGGATCGCCCTTCCGGGAGCCGGCCCAGCTGGCGCGCGAGGCGGCGAGCCTCCAGGACCTGAGCCGGGGCCGGCTGATCCTGGGCCTGGGCTGCGGCTGGTACGAGCCGGAGTTCGAGGCGGCGGGCATCCCCTTCGACCACCTGGTCGGCCGCTTCGAGAAGTCGCTGCAGCGCCTGGTCCCCTTGCTCGGTGAGGACGGCCTCGCGGCCGGCGCCGCGCCCCCGATCTGGATTGCCGCCGGCGGCCCCCGGATGCTCGCCCTCACCGCGCGCTGGGCCGATGGCTGGAACCTGGCCTGGGGCGGCGGCGACCCGGCCTGGTACGCCACGGCGGTGGAGCAGTTGCGAGCCGCGCTGCGCACCGCCGGGCGCCCCGAATCGGCGGTCACGCGCAGCGTGGGCATCTCGGTGCTGCCGCTGGAGGACGCCGAGGCGGGGGTGGCGCTGGAGCGCGCACGGCGTTTCGCGCGCGGGCCCAGGGACCTCAACTTTGTGCAGGGTGGGCCCCGAGTCGTCGCCGCCGCCATCCGAGGCTATGCGGAGGCCGGCGCCGAGCACGTGATCCTCAACCTCTCCTCAAGCCCAGTGGCGCCCGGCGATCCCGCTTACCTGGACGGTGCCGCGGAGGCGCTCGCACTGGTCCGGTGACGTCGCCTTTCGTCGACTTCTCCCGGGCCGAGTGGGCGCGCCTGCGCGCGAGCACGCCGCTGACGCTGACCGATTCCGACCTCACCACGCTGCGCGGCATCAACGAGCGGATCGACCTCGACGAGGTGGCCGCCGTCTACCTGCCGCTGTCGCGGTTGCTCAACCTCCATGTGGCCGCCGCCCAGGCGCTGCACAAGACCACGGACACTTTCCTGGGCACCCCTCCCGAACGAGTGCCCTACGTGATCGGGATCGCCGGCAGCGTGGCGGTGGGCAAGAGCACGACCGCCCGCATCCTGCAGGCGCTGCTCGCCCGCTGGCCCTCCCACCCGCGCGTCGACCTGGTGACCACGGACAGCTTCCTCTACCCGAACCGGGTCCTCGAGGAGCGGCGGATCCTCAACCGCAAGGGCTTCCCCGAGAGCTACGACCAGCGGGCGCTGGTCCAGTTCGTGGCCGACGTCAAGGCCGGTGCCGCGGAGGTCGAGGCGCCGGTCTACTCGCACCTGACCTATGACCTGATCCCGGACCAGCGGGTGGTGGTGACGCGCCCGGACGTGCTGATCGTGGAGGGGCTCAACGTGCTCCAGGCCGGTGGGGGGAGGCTCTTCGTCAGCGACTACTTTGACTTCTCGATCTACGTGGACGCCCTGGAGGCCGACGTCGAGAAGTGGTACGAGGAGCGCTTCCTGACCCTGCGCGAGACGGCGTTCCGGGACCCCAGCAGCTACTTCCGGCGCTTCGCCCAGCTGAGCGAGCCGGAGGCCATCGCGACCGCCCGCCAGATCTGGGCCGAGATCAACGGGGTGAACCTGCGGGAGAACATCCTGCCGACCCGAGAACGGGCCCGGGTGATCTTGGAAAAAGGCCCCGACCACCTGGTGCGGGCCGTGCGCCTCCGAAAGCTCTAGGATTTCGCAGACTTTTGTTCAGGTTCGCGTTAAGCAATCGAGGCGGGCGGCCTCTAACGCTTGAAATAGGAGGTCTAACGGAAGTGAACAGTCACCCTCAGCGGGGCCAGGGCATGGTCGAGTACGCCCTGATCCTGGTCCTGGTGTCCATCGTGGTCATCGTCATCCTTCTTACGATGGGACAGCAGATCGCGAACGTGTTCTCGAACGTCGTCGCGGCGCTCGGAACCTGATTTATCGGGGGGCCCGGAATCGCCGGCCCCCCGTCCTCCGTTGTCCCTCTGTACATGAGTGCTGACCGCGACGCCCTGATCGCCAGCTATCGCCAGGGCCCCGACGTGCTGGAGCAGGCCTTGAGCGGGATCGCACCGGAGGAGCTGGACCGCCGCCCGGCGCCGGAGGCCTGGTCGCCCCGCGAGGTGGTCCATCACACGGCCGACAGCGAGATCACCTCGGCCATCCGCCTGCGCAAGCTCCTGAGCCAGGACCAGGCGGTGATCCACGGTTACGACGAGATGGAGTTCTCGCGCCGGCTGTTCTATCGGGAGCGGCCGATCGAGCCCTCGCTGGCGGCCATCCGAGCCGCCCGCATGACGAGCGCGGACATCCTCGACCGGCTGTCGGAGACCGATTGGGCGCGCGTGGGCACCCACAGCGAGAGCGGGCCCTACGGGGTGGAGGACTGGCTGCGCATCTACGCCGCCCACTGCCACGACCACGCCGACCAGATCCTGCGCGCGCGAAAGGGTTTGCCCTAACGGGCGAGAGACCCCCTCCCCTGGGGGAGGGTTGGGGTGGGGGCGCGAGACGTGGTCAGCCACGGCCGCTCGGACCGCGCGCCCGGCGGCGCGGTTGCAGCCGCGCCTGCCTCGTTAGCACAGCGCCCATGCGCCTGTGTGAGAGGGGGCGTTGCCCCCTGTGACCCC
>DATCNF010000390.1:0-3042 GCA_036565325.1 Candidatus Dormiibacterota bacterium
GCGGAGCCCAGACCGACCAGCTGGCGCCGGGCTCCGCCCGCACCCTGCGGGACGTGGTCGCCGCCTATGAGGAGCAGTGCGAGCTCGTCGAGGCGGCGGGCGTCGAGGTGGTGCTGATGTGCAGCCACGAGCTGGCCCGCCTTGCGCGCGGGCCCGACGACTATCTCGAGGTCTACAGCGCGGTCCTCGCCCAACTGCGGAAGCCGGCGATCGTCCACTGGTTGGGCGCGGTCTTCGATCCGGGCCTGGCCGGCTACTGGGGCCAGGCGGAGCCGGAGCCGGCCATGGAGGTCTGCCTGACGCTGGCCCGTGAGCGGCGGTCGCGGCTGGCCGGCTTCAAAGTCTCGCTGCTCGACCAGCGCCTCGAGGGCTTGATGCGGGCCCGGCTGCCGGAGGGCGTGCGGATGTTCACCGGCGACGACTTCGACTATCCGACCACGATCGCGGGCGACGGAGAACGCCACAGCGACGCCCTACTGGGGGCCTTTGACATGATCGCCCCGGCGGCGTCGGCGGCGCTGCTGGCGCTCGATGCCGGCGACGTGGAGCGATTCCACGCCCTGCTGGCGCCGACCGTGCCACTCTCGCGGCACGTCTTCGAGGCGCCCACCCAGTACTACAAGACCGGCGTGGTCTTCGCCGCCTGGCTCAATGGCCACCAGGATGATTTCCGGATGCTGGCCGGGCTCGAGAGCCGCCGCTCGGCCGCGCACCTGGCGGAGGTCTTCGTGCTCCTCGACCAGGCCGGCCTGCTCAGAGACCCCGAGTTGGCGGTCGCTCGGATGCAGCGGCTGTTGGCCGGGCCTTCGCGTAGCCATCGATGAGGGCGACGGTGGCCGCCGGCTGTTCGATCTGCGGTAGGTGTCCAGCGTCCTTCACGATCCCAAGGTCACCGAGCGCCGGCGCTCGAACGGTTCCGAGCCCCCAGAGGCGTTCCAGCGCCGGCGCTCGAACGGTTCCCGGGAAGTGCGACCGCCCACTCCTCGTTATCGATCAGGCGAGTTCCCCAACCGGGCGTCGTGCTCGCCCGCTTGCGTGCCTCCCTCAGGGCACGCGACATCAGCTCGATCCCCTGGAGTCCGGGCAGCTTGCCGATCTTCTCGTCGATGCGCGCGAGGTCGGCCTCGCCCTCCGCGTCGTCGAACAGGTAGAGGGCGAGCGCGTCTACCTCTTCCAGGTTCTTGACGCCCTGGCCGACCGGGACCCACAGGCGCTCCAGGGCCAGGCGGTCGACTCTCTGTGCGAACCGGTTGCCGAGGAGCCATTCCTTGGCAGAGTTGTAGTAGAAGGCGAAATGCCGCCTCTCATCCTTGATGATGCGGCCGAGCAGGTCCCGCAGCACCGGGTGCTCAGACTTTCGGATGAGTGCGTTGTACCCGGTCAGCGTTGACAGCTCGTTGATCGCGCCGATCGAGAGGTAGATGGCGGAGAAGTCCTTCAGCAGCCACGAACCGACCATCGTGCTCAAGATCGAAAAGGAGTTCTGGAAGCCGAGCCCGGCGCGGATCCTGGCAATCCGGTCATCGGCGTCGAACTCGATGCCATAGCGATTGAGCAAGCGGCCCAGGTTCTCCCCGTGCCACAGCTCCTCGTAGTTCCAGCAGGCCAGGAAGGCGGTCAGCACGGGATCCATGCAGGCGCGGGTGACGAGCAGGTGAGACAGGTACAGGGAGACGTGGTTCTCGATGTCCATCATGTAGTGCAGACAGAAGAGGTCGCCCTTGGAGAGAGCGTGCTCGGGAACCGCGTCCCAGTCGATCCCGGTGATGTCCAGCTTCCTGGACTCCTCCTTGTAGCGTTCGATGCTGAAGCTCATGTCACGGCCTCCGGCTGCGGGCTGTCGGCATGAACTGGATACGGATCGAGCGCGGGATCGGATAACTCCTTGCCCAAAGCGGCTCCGGCTACGTAACTGCTCACAATGGGCGTCGACACCTTGGGTGGTCTCACCGATGTCCAGCTCGCCGAGCACCTGGCGGCCGGCGAGGTTCACGCCCTCGAGCTCCTCTATGACCGGTACGGCGGGCTTGCCTACTCGGTCTCGATCCGCGTCCTCGGCGACCCGGGCAAGGCGGAGGACGTGGTCCAGGACGTGTTCCTCAAGCTGTGGACCAACGCGGACCGCTTCGACCCGGCACGCGGTTCGCTGCGAACCTGGCTGCTGACCGCGGTGCGCAACCGCTCCATCGATTACCTCCGAGGCAGGGGAGCCCATGAGCGATTCGAGAAGGAGATTCCCGAAGCCGTGGTAGCAGCCGGCCCGGGTTCGGACCCCTGGCGCGAGGTGTCGCTCGCGATGGAGAGGGAGGCGGTCAGGCAGGCCGTGGAGAGCCTGCCCTCGGAACAGAAGCAGGCCGTGGAGCTCGCCTACTTCGGCGGCTACTCCCACTCCGAGATCGCCGAGCTGGTCCGAGTCCCCCTGTCCACCGTGAAGGGCCGCATGAGGCTCGGCATGGAGAAGCTCCACAGCTATCTGCAGGGGAGGGGCTTCGTCTATGAGTGACCACCCCGAGCTCGAGAACTCCGTCGCCGCCTTCGTGTTGGGGGCGGCCGCCGAGGAGGAAGCGGCCGCCGTGCGGGCCCACCTCGGCGGCTGCGCCGAATGCCGGGAGCTGGCGTCGCGCCTGCAGCGCGCGGCCGCTGCACTGCCCCTCGCCACCGACCTGGTCGAGCCGCCCGCCCGCCTCAAGTCGCGGATATTGGCGGCCGCCGCGGCCTCGCCCCGCCCCCACTCTCAGACTCCTATCCGCAGACGAATCGTCCCCCTCCGGCCTTCGAGAGCTCCGGGCTGGGCCCGGGCTCCGCGCTGGAGGCGTGGGTTCCCGACCGCGGCCGTGGCCGCGCTGGCCCTGGCCGTGCTCGCGCTGGGCGCCTGGAATCTGCACCTGGTGGACCAGTTGAACCATCAGCAGGCTCCGTCCCAGGTAGCCAGCACGACGCTGGTCGGCAGCGGCCCCATGACCGGCGTGCGCGCGACCGTCCTCGACTTCAAGGGCCAGTCGGTCGCGCTGCTCACCTTCAGCCGGATGCCCGTGCCCGCGC
>DATCNF010000391.1:0-11503 GCA_036565325.1 Candidatus Dormiibacterota bacterium
CCTCCAGCCGCAGCGGCAGCCGGCTGAGGTAGGTCATGCCCGTCCCCGCCAGCGCGCACAGGAGCAGATAGAGCGCGACCGGCAGCGGCATCAGGAGCGCCATCACGGCCAGCAGGGCGGCGCCGGCGCCCAGCGCCAGCACCGGCCAGCCCAGCCGGAGGGTGACCGGCGGGGCGGCGGCTACCTCGCCAGGGGGGCCGCTAGACCCAGCGCGGGAACCAGGCCTTGCCACTCGGGAACCCTCCGAGCAGGGCCGTGTCGCCCATCGGCAGCCCGGTCCACAGCGGATAGAAGTAGAGGAAGAAGGCGACCGCCACCACCAGGTGCGCGTAGGCCAGGGCGCGCCCGCTGACCACCAGGCGGGCGCTCTCGCCGAACTGCAGCGAGAAGCCCGGTGAGCGGGCGAGCCGCGCCAGCACGAAAGCCAGGCCCAGGACCATGAAGATGAGGCCGCCGAACATGTGGTACAGGAAGATGACGCGCGAGATCCGGAACCAGGGCAGGTACTGGGTCACGAAGCCGACCACGATCACCGCGGCCGGGAACGACCTCTCGCGGAAGACGAAGTAGAGCAGGAGCGGCAGGCAGGGCAGGCTGGTCCACCAGATCCAGGGGTTGCCGAGGTTGTTGATCCAGGCCTCCAGCGGGTGCCCCGACCACTGGTCGACGCCCAGCCCCTGGTTCTCGAAGTAGTAAGCCACCGGCCGGTACAGGAAGGGCCACGACCAGGGCGGTGAGCCGTACGGGTGGGTGGCCGTCAGGGTCGCGTGGTAGTGGAAGATGTCGCGCTGGTACTTGACCAGGTCGGCCAGGTCGTGGAACTGCCCGCGCATGAAGAAGGGGAACCAGGACCCCACGTAGATCACGGCGGGGATCGCCACCAGCGCGACCACGGCCATCCCCAGGTAGGGCGCCAGCGCGGCGCCGCCCGGAAGGGCCGGGCCCTCCCCCGTCCCCCATTCCCAGTACGACTCGCCCGAGCCCAGGCGCACATTGACGTGGCGGCGGAACCAGCGCGCGAAGAGGAAGAAGACGATCGAGGCCCAGGCCGCCAGCGCGATCCACTTGGCGGAGACCGCCAGCCCCAGCAGCACGCCGGTCGCCAGCAGCGTGATCAACGATTCGCGCGTCGTCCGGCTCCGCAGGTGCGTCAGGAACCCGTAGTAGGCGAGCAGGATCAGGAAGATCGGGAAGATGTCGATCATGCCGATCCGCGACTGCACGAAGAACATGCCGTCGAAGCAGGTCAGCACGCCGGCCGCCAGCGCGAAGAAGCGGTCCGGCCACAGGCGGCGGGCGACCAGGTACATCATCGGCGGGACCAGGCTGCCGAAGATGCAGGCCATGATCCGCCACCCGAAGGGCGTGAAGCCGGCGTCGGCGTAGGTGCCCTTGTAGCCCTCGAACGTGACCCGCCACCAGCCGTAGAGCCATTCCCCGGCGGCGATGAACTCCTTGGAGAGGGGCGGCTCGGGGTCGAAGTAGGCGATGCCCTTCAGGTCGTCGTGCGCGAAGACGCCGAAGTAGATCTCATCGAAGATCTCGCCGTCGGGCGGCGACAGGTGGCCGGCCTGGTCGGCGTAGCCGCGCTGGTACGGATAGGCGAGGCCGCAGAGGGTGCCCGGGTGGCCCTGGGTGTCGATCGGCGTGTTGTTGACGCAGGTGCTGAGCGGCGCTCCATCCAGGGGATGGGCGATGAAGTCCGGCATCAGCGGGCTGAAGAAGCGCAGCACGAAGGCGACGGCCAGCAGCGCGCTCAAGAGAGTCACGTCGCGGCGTTCGAGGTCCAGCCAGCCGAGCAGGCGTGCGCCTGCAGTGGGCGGCTCAACCGGTTCGATTTCGGGCTCGGCAGCGGCGGGGGCCGCGCGGCGGGCGGCGGTCATGCGGGGTCCCCGCCAAATCGCAGATTTGGTGGGGTGCTCACCTCCGCTTTCGCCGGCGCTTGCCTCCCAGGTTCTGCCCCAGCCGCTCCGGCAGCCGGGAGCTGATCTCCCAGGCGAAGGCGTCAGGGTCCGGGATCGGCAGCGCGATGGTGTCCTCGTAGGCCAGCCGGGGCCCCAGCTTGCGCACCAGGGCCAAGGTCGTGGGATCGTCCTTGCGCAGCCGGATGAAGAGCGCCGGCTTGGCCAGGTAGGGCTTGGCCATGGGGTGCTGGTGCTTGCGCCGGTAGGTCTCCTGGAAGGCGGCCGACAGCAGCTGGACCCGGACCCCGCGCACCAGGCTGTAGTCGATGTCGACGGCACTCAGCAGGTTGGAGACGCGCAATCGCTCGTCGCTCGCGTGCACGTAGCTGCGACGCCGGTAGTAGAGGAGGATGCCGCCCAGCAGCAGGCCGCTGGGGATGTAGAGCAGCCAGATCAGCGTGCCCTGGTCGAACCTCCTGACGGGCGTGAAGATCAGGAGATAGCTGCTGGCGACCACGCCCGCCACGACCAGGATCAGGGCCCAGAAGCGCTGCCGCTTCCACATCTCCTCCGCGTACAGGATCGGCTGCCGCACCGGCCTAACCCTACCTGCGTTCCGGGCGCGCCCAATCGCGCGCCCGCTCTACGGCCCGCCGCCACTCGGCCTGCAGCGAGGCGGCCTGGTCGCGCGAGAGACGGGGTTCGAACTCGCGATCGAGCTGCCAGAGGCGCTCCAGCTCGGCGTCGTCCTTCCAGGCGCCACAGCCCAGGCCGGCCAGGAAGGCGGCGCCCAGGGCGGTGGTCTCCGTCTGCCGGGGCCGCCGCACGGGGATGCCGAGGAGGTCGGCCTGGAACTGGCACAGGAAGTCCATCACCGCCGCCCCGCCGTCGACCTTCAGCTCGCTCAGCGGGTGCCCCGAGTCGGTGGCCATGGCCTCAGCCACGTCGGCGGTCTGGAAGGCCATCGCCTCCACGGCCGCCCGCACCAGCTCGGCGCGGCCGGTCCCGCGGGTGAGGCCGACGATGGTGCCCCGCGCATAGGCATCCCAGTGCGGGGCGCCCAGGCCGACGAAGGCCGGGACCAGGTAGACGCCGCCGGTCGACGCCACCGATTCGGCCAGGGGCCCGGCCTCGGCAGCCGCTTTGATCACACCCAGGCCGTCGCGGAGCCACTGGAGCGCGGCGCCGGTCACGAAGATGGCGCCCTCCAGTGCGTAGCTGAGAGTGCGTCCCCGCCGCCAGGCGATGGTGGTCAGCATCCCGGTCCGCGAAGCGATGCGCCGGCCGCCGGTCTGCTCGAGCAGGAAGGAACCGGTGCCATAGGTGTTCTTGGCGGCGCCCGGCTGCAGGCAGTTCTGGCCGAAGAGCGCGGCCTGCTGGTCGCCGGCGATGCCCGCGATGGCCGCGTCGATCCCCAGGAAGCGGTCGGGATGGCAGCGGCTGATCTCTCCGCTGGAGGGCCCGATCCTGGGCAGCACGCCTAGCGGCACGCCCAGCAGGTCGGCCATCTCCTCGCTCCAGGCGCCGCGGTCGATGTCGCAGAGCAGCGTGCGGCTGGCGTTGGAGGCGTCGGTGACGTGGTCGCCCCCTGAGAGGCGCGCCACCAGCCAGCTGTCGACGGTGCCCGCGGCGGCCTGGGCGGCGCCTTCGACGTTGGCCATCGCCCAGGCCAGCTTGGTGCCCGTGAAGTAGGGATCCAGAACCAGGCCGGTGACCTCGCGCACGCGCTCATCGTGGCCGGCGGCGCGCAGTCGGTCGCACTCCGCGGCCGTCCTCCGGTCCTGCCAGACGATGGCGCGGTGCAGCGGGCGCAGCGTCTTCCGATCCCAGAGCACCAGCGTCTCCCGCTGGTTGGTGATGCCGATCGCGCGCACGTCTCCCGCTTCGCAGCCCGCGGCCCTTAGCGCGTCCGCCGCCGCCGCCTGGACCGACTCCCAGATCTCCTCGGGGTCGTGCTCCACCCAGCCCGGCCGCGGGTAGTGCTGGGTGATCTCGCGATAACCCTTGCCGGCGACGGCACCGTCCAGGCCGACGGCGACCGCCGTGGAGCCGGTGGTGCCCTGGTCGAGCGCCAGGATGACGGGTTCAGCCACCGATGAAGGCGGTCTTCATCGCGTCCTGGCACGGGCAGCTGCGCTCCCGCGGGATGCGCGCGACCAGCGCCAGGATGAGGTCGCGCACGCGCGCGTTGTTGGACGCGAAGAAGCGCTCCACCTCGGCCACCGACACCGGCTCGATCCCGGGCTCGTCGGCCAGCCCCACGTCGTAGTCGGTGATCAGGGAGACGTTGGCGTAGCAGAGCTCCAGCTCGCGGGCCAGGATCGCCTCCGGGTACTGCGTCATGTTGACCACCTCCCAGCCCTGCGCCCCGAACCACTTCGACTCGGCACGCGTGGAGAAGCGGGGACCCTGGATCACGACCACGGTGCCGCCGTCGTGCATGGTCACGCCGAGCTCGCGGCCGGCCTCCACGGCCAGCCGCCTGAGCACCGGGCAGTAGGGATCGGCCGCCGCCACGTGCGCGACCCGCGGCCCCTCCGGGTGGAAGGTGTCGGCCCGGCCCCAGGTGCGGTCGACGAACTGGTCGCAGACCACGAAGTCGCCCGGCTTGACCTGCTTCTGGAGCGAGCCCGCCGCGGTCGGCGCCAGCACGCGCTCCACCCCCAGCTCCTTGAAGGCCCAGAGGTTGGCGCGGTAGTTGATGGCGGCCGGGGGCAGGGTATGACGCGGTCCATGACGCGGCAGGAAGGCCACCTCCTCGCCGCCGATGGCACCGATCGCGATGGCGCCCGACGGCTTCCCGAAGGGGGTGTCGACCTCGACCTCGCGCACGTCGTCGAGCAGCCGGTAAAGGCCCGAGCCGCCGAAGACGCCTACGCGCGCCAGGCTCCTGCCTCCTGCACGACTCCTCGCTCCGTGATCAACGCGGTGACCAACGCCGCGGGGGTCACGTCGAAGGCGGGGTTCCAGGCTTCCGTGCCGGGTGGCGCGAAGGTCGTGACCTCGCTCGCGGCACGCTCCTCGATCTCGACGTCGGCGCCCGTCGGGGTGACCTGGTCCCGCGTGCTGGAGGGCGCCGCCACATAGAAGGGAACGCGATGCTCCCGGCAGAGGACGGCCAGCGGGTAGGTGCCCACCTTGTTGACCACGTCGCCATTGGCGCAGACCCGGTCGGCGCCGGCCAGCGCCAGATCGGCCAGCCCGCGCTGCAGCAGCAGGCCGGCCGCCGAGTCCGCGATCAGCCGGTGCGGGATCCCCAGCCGGCGCAGCTCCCAGGTCGTGAGCCGGGCGCCCTGGGCGCGGGGCCGCGTCTCCATGACGTAGACGAAGGGATGCCGGCCGGCCTCGTGGGCAGCGCGCACCACGCCCAGGGCGGTGCCGTAGTCGACGGTCGCCAGGGCGCCGGTGTTGCAGATGGTCACGATCCGCGCGTCCACCGGCACCAGCCGGGCGCCATGCGCGCCGATCCGCCGGCACTCTTCAACGCTTTCCCGCGCGACCGCGTGCGCCTCCTCGAGGGCGGCCTCGGCGCCGCCGCGCAGGAAAGCGGCCTCCACCCGCTCCACCCCGGCGAAGAGGTCGCGTGCGGTGGGCCGGGCGGCCCGCAGCTCGGCCGCCCCTGCGTCGAGGGCGCCAGAACGGGCCGCCAGCGCCGCCCCGTAGGCGGCCGCCGCGCCGATCGCGGGGGCGCCCCGGACCACCATCTCGCGGATCGCTCGCGCGACCTCCGCCGCCGTGCGGCAGGTCAGGTAGGCCTCGGCCTGCGGCAGCTGGGTCTGGTCGATCAGGCGCAGCCCGCCCGCCGCCTCGTCCCACTCAACGGTCGCCACTGAGGAACCTCCGCAGCGCGGCGAGCAGGCCGGCCGGATTGTCGAGGTGCACGGCGTGGCCGGCGTCCGGGATGTCGACCAGGGTGGCGTCCGGGATGGCATCGGCCACCCGGCGCAGCTCCTCGAGGGACGTCGAGCTCCGCTCTCCGTGCACGATCAGCGTCGGCACCTCGATCTTGGCCAGCGAGTGGTGGTCATCGACCTTGAGTGCGCGCAGCTCGGCGACCGTTTGATGCGCCAGCAGCGGGTCGTGGGCGTGCACGTAGCGGCCGTCCGGGCGCCGCCGGTAGTTGTGCGCGAAGCGGTCTTTGAAGAAGACCTCGTCCACGGTGGACCCGAGACGGCGCAGCGCCTCCAGCGCGTCCTGCGGACCCTCGAAGGACTCCGTGTGCTCCTTGGCTGGAAGCTCCGCCTCCGGGTGCGGGCGCGCGGGCGTGATGTCGATGATGATCAGCTTCTCCAGCCGACCGGGGTTGCGAGCGGCGAATCGATAGGCGACCCGGCCGCCCAGGGACGCGCCCAGGAGCGCGAAGAAGTCCAGGCCCAGCGCGTTGGCGAACTCGCCGAGCTCGCGGACGAAGACGTCGAGGCGGTACTCCGGCTTCCACTCGGACAGCCCCTGGCCACGTTCCTCGATCACGAGCACGCGGCGGTCGGCGGCCAGCGCTTCGGCAATGTGCGACCAGTTGTGGGCGCTGCCCGCGAGCCCGGGGAGGATGACCAGGGGCGTGCCGGCGTCGTGCTCCCACTCGAGGTAGTGGAGCTTGACCTCGCTTAGCTGGACGTGCTTGCTTTGGGCTTCCACGTTCGATTGAGGCTGCCCGTCGCGTAGCCCTCGAGGTCGGCCGCCACGAACTCGTAGCCGGCGGCGCGCACGGCTCCCACCACCGCCTCGCGCTGCTCGGTCAGCCTCGGGATCTCCTCCGCCTCGACTTCGATCCGGGCGACGGTCCCGTGGTCGCGCACCCGGACCTGGCGGAACCCGAGCGCCCGCACGGCGGCCTCGGCCTGCTCGATACGGCGCAGCGCGTCCATGGTCACCGCGGTGCCGTGGGGGATCCGGGACGATAGGCAGGCGAACGCGGGCTTGTCCCAGTTGGGCAGGCCCAGGCGGCGGGCCGCCGAGCGGATCTCGCCCTTTCCCAGGCCCGCCTCCAGGAGCGGGAAGCGCACGCCCCGGCGTACTGCCGAGCCATGTCCCGGGCGGTGGTCGCCGGCGTCGTCGGCGGTGGCGCCGTACGCCAGCCAGCGGAGCCCCAGCCGTTCGCGGAGCGGCTCCAGGGTGCCGAACAGCTCCTCCCGGCAGTGGAAGCAGCGATCGGGGTTGTTCTGCAGGTACTCGGGGCGGTCGGTCTCATGAGTCTCGACCTCCTCCAGGCGCACACCCAGTCCGCGCGCCAGCTGCCGCGCCTCCTCCTGCTCGGCGGCGGGGAAGGCGGGCGAGGAGGCCAGCACCGCGATCGCCGAGTCCCTACCGAGCTCGTCCAGCGCCAGCCGCAGCAGCAGGGTGGAGTCAACGCCGCCCGAATAGGCGACCAGCACGGATTCGAGCTGGCACACGATGCCGCGGGCGCGCTCCAGGGCAGCGCCGTCGAAGCTGTCGAGCCGGATCACGGCCCGAGCTTATCCGACCGGGACCGTCGCCTCGGAGGGCTCTTCGGCGGGCATTCCGCAGAAAGCCTCGTAGTCAATCAGCCCGTGCACCGTCGGCTCGTCCCCGCAGAGCGGGCAATTCGCCTTCCGGCGCAGGTTGAGCTTGCGGAAGCTCATGTCCATGCCTTCAAAGATCAGCAGCTTGCCGATCAGCGGCTCGCCGATCCCAAGCAGGAGCTTGATGGTCTCGAAGGCCATCATGCTGCCGATGATCCCGGGCAGGACCCCGAACACGCCGGCCTCGGCGCAGCTGGGCACCGCGCCCGGCGGCGGCGGCGTCGCGAACAGGCACCGGTAGCAGCCGGTGCCGGCGGCCGGGGTGAAGTCGGCCAGCTGGCCCTCGAAGCGGTAGATGGCCCCGTGCACCAGCGGCTTCTTCAGGAAGAAGGCGGCATCGTTGGCCAGGTAGCGGGTCGGGAAGTTGTCGGTGCCGTCGACGATGATGTCGTAGGGCGCGAACACCTCGAGGGCGTTCTCGGAGTTCACGTGCAGCCGGTGCTGGATCACCTTGACGTCGGGGTTGATGGCGGCCAGCGTCTCCGCCGCCGATTGCGTCTTGGGCTTGCCGACGTCGTCGGTGCCGTGCAGGATCTGGCGCTGGAGGTTGCTGGCGTCGACGTCGTCGAAGTCGACGATGCCGATCGTCCCGATGCCCGCCGCGGCCAGGTAGAGGGCGGCCGGGGAGCCGAGGCCGCCGGCCCCGAGCAGGAGAACTTTGGAGTTGAGCAGCTTGCGCTGGCCCGCCCCGCCCACCTCGGGCAGGATCAGGTGCCGCGCGTAGCGCGAGACCTGGTCGGGCGTGAAGGGCTGGAAACCGTTCTGAGACATCTCGAAGGAATATACCCAGGGGTGTCCGGCGGTATTCCGAATAGGTAACGGGGTAGAAGGGGACAATCATGGCCGTGGAAAACGACTACCTCGACGACGAGCAGGTCATCGCGCTCTACAACAAGGTGCGCACGGGCCGCCGTACCTGGCCCGCCGGGATGTGGTCGTCGCCGGCCGCCCTCCAGTACGCGGTCACCGTCTTCGACTACTGGATCCATAACGTGATGGGCTGGAAGTCGTGGGTCGAGGCCCGGGGCAAGGTCACCCCCGTCCTGCTCGAGGAGCACCGCCTGGCCGACGTGGTGGACAACGTCTTCGTCCCCGAGTTCGGCGAGGACTGGCTCGACTTCGAGGTCGTCCTCAACGAGTCGATGCGCCTCTCCGACGACACCGACTGGGGAGTCGACCTCAGCGACCGCCAGGAGCGCGTCGAGGCCGCCTTCGAGCACGCCTTCGAGCAGCTGATCGGCTCCCCCAAGTCACCCGACCAGCTCAGCCGCTACCACCGCTTCCGCAACCACCTGCTGCGCATGTGGGGCGCCTTCCAGGAAGCCCAGGCCGAGCACGACAAGGCGGAGCGCGAGGCGGCCGACCGCTTCTGGGAAGGCCTGCGCCTGGTCCGCGCCACCCGCGGCCGCACCGCCGAGGGCTGGTCGATCGTGAACAACGACGAGGAGCGCCTGGGCGAGGTCAGCATGCTTTGGGGCGAGCCCCATCCCTACTGCCTGGTGATCCTCGACAAGCAGGTCGCCCAGGGCGGCTGGGAGCAGGTGATCTGGCGCCTGGAGCAGGAGATCCTGGTCGAGGAGCCGGGCGCGGTCACCTTCTCGGTCTGGCACGAGGGCTTCATCGGTGAGTTCTACCGCTGCGCCGACTGCGGCGAGCTGCACAGCCAGTTCGACGAGGACCCGGCCGGGGGCCTGGGCCTGGGCGGAGAAGTCGACGACGAGGAGGACGAGCGGTAGTGAGCGTCCGCGCCGCGGTGGTACAGGCGGCGTCGGTCGCCTTCGACCGGGAGCGCTCGCTGGAGAAGGCCGAGGGCCTTGTCCATGAAGCCGCCGGCCGGGGCGCTCAGATCGTGGTCTTCCCGGAGGCGTTCGTGGCGGGCTACCCGAGGGGGATCACCTTCGGCACGGTGATCGGGAGCCGCACGCCCGAGGGACGCGACCACTTCCGGCGCTACTTCGACAGCGCCGTCGACGTGCCCGGCCCGGCCGTGGACAGGCTGGGCGCGATGGCCCGCGAGCACGGGGTGCACCTGGTGATGGGGGTCATCGAGCGCGACGTTGGGACGCTCTACTGCACGGTCCTCTTCTTCGACCCCGAGGGGACGCTGATGGGCAAGCACCGCAAGCTGATGCCGACCGCCGCCGAACGCCTGGTCTGGGGCTATGGCGACGGGTCCACGATGCCCGTTTTCGACACCCCGCACGGACGCCTGGGCGCGGTCATCTGCTGGGAGAACTACATGCCCATGATGCGGATGGCGATGTACGCCAAGGGCATCCAGATCTACTGCGCGCCCACCGCCGACGGGCGCGACACCTGGATCACCACGGTCAGCCACATCGCGGCCGAGGGCCGCTGCTTCGTGCTCTCCTGCAACCAGTTCGCGCGCCTTTCCGACTACCCCGAGGACATCCCCAACATGCTGGCCGCCGCGCCCGGCGACGTGCTCTCGCGCGGCGGTTCCTGCATCGTCGACCCCTTCGGGACGATCCTCGCCGGGCCCGACTTCGAAGGTGAGGTGATCCTGACCGCGGAGCTCGACCTCGACCAGGTGGCGCGGGCCAAGTTCGACTTCGACGTCAGCGGCCACTACTCGCGGCCGGACGTCTTCCAGCTGCATGTCGATGAGCGACCCAAGCCCCCCGTCACCACCGGCTGAGCTGGTCGCCGAGCTCCGGCGCACACCTGGCCAGTTACGGTCGCTTTCCGGCGGACGGCCCGGAGGCAGAGGTGGGTGGTCCCCCGCCGAGGTGGTGGCGCACCTCGCGCATTTCGAGGTCCTGGCCGGCGCCCGCATCCGGATGGTCCTCACGCTGGACCGGCCGCCGCTGGCGGCCTTCGACCAGGAGGAGTTCAACCGTCGGTTCGCCGACCTGCTGCCGCTGGAGGCGGCTTTGGAGCTGTTCGCGCTCAACCGCCGCGTCAACTGCGACCTTCTGGACCGCCTGGAGTCCGCGGACTGGGAGCGGGCCGGTCTGCATCCGGTGCGTGGAGAGGAGACGCTGGGAAAGACGGTGGCCATGCTGGCGCGGCACGACCGGGAGCACCTGGAGCAGATGCGGGCGGCGGCCAGGCCCTAGCTTTCGGCGGCCACGCACCGGATGGCGTGGTTCTGGCCCTCCCACTCCTCGTCGTGGTGGGTCGTCCATTCCATGGTGGCGCCGGGTCGCATGATGTCGGTCGGCAGCGTCGCCACCCAGAGCCCGAGGGTGGTGTCCAGCAGCGGCAGCTCCTTGTAGGTGGCCCACTGGTCGGCCGTCCAGCGCACGATCCCGGGCCGCTCGGCCTGCACCTTGACCAGGCGCCCCGAGGGGAAGGTCGCGAACGGGTGCCGCGGGTGCCAGACGAACGCGGGGCTGCGCGGCGGCTCGCGGGAGTAGCGGCGGGCCGCGGGCTCGACCACGTCGGTCCGCCGCGACGAGGCCAGCGCCACCAGCAGCTTGAGGTATTCCCCGTGCGCCCAGCCCAGCGGCGAGACCGAGCCCGTGGGGCGGCCGAAGTAGAGCTCGCGCTCCGGGATGTCATCGGCGTCCCAGACCTGCTCCGGGAGCATGAGCTCCTTGCCGGCGAAGCTCTCCAGGGCCATGACCAGGTCGGCGATGGGCTGCTTCAGGGCCAGCTCGCGATGCGCCCGCTCCGCGGTGAGCAAGGGCCAGGGCCGGCCCTGGCCGGAGCCCGGCCGCCAGGGCGAGCCGTCCGCTGCCTCACCGTAGAGATCGCCGATGTAGCGGCGCCAGGCCGGGCCGCCGGGCAGAGCGGCCTTGAGCAGCGCGTCGGCGGTGGAGAGGCTGTGCTCGATGCGCGGGTCCTCCGCGGCGCGCAGGCCGAGCCGGAAGAGCTCGACGAACTCGAGGCCGCTCGCCGACTCCGGCGGCGGGGCCTGGTCGGGGTCGGGGTTGAGCCGTACGTAGTGGCGGAAGGCGCGCATGTAGCACCAGGCGTCCACCCGCTCGTGCCAGTAGTCGGCCACCTCCTGGAGGTGTTGCGCCGCGCGGCTGTCACCGCTGTCGACGGCGAACTCGGCCGCCGCGGACAACGCGGCGATCGAGGACGCCAGCG
>DATCNF010000392.1:0-3335 GCA_036565325.1 Candidatus Dormiibacterota bacterium
GAGTCCCTGCCGCTGGGCCAGCAGCGCGCGGTCCAGGTGGCGCGGGCGCTCTGCGGCAGCCCGCGGCTGCTGCTCCTGGACGAGCCGGCGTCGGGGCTCCGCGCGTTCGAGCGCGAGCAGCTCTCGGAGCTCTTTGTGGCGCTGCGCGGCGAGGGCCTGACCATGCTCCTGGTCGAGCACGACGTCGCCTTCGTGACCCGGCTGGCGGCGCTGATCACGGTGCTGGACCGGGGCCGCGTGATCGCCGAGGGCCCGCCTGCCGAGATCCGCCGCAACCCCGCCGTGATCGCCGCCTACCTGGGGACGGAGGCGCAAGCCTCGTGATCCTGGAGGTCCGCGACCTGGTCGTGCGCTACGGCCAGGCCACCGCGCTGGACGGGGTCAGCCTGGAGGTCGGGGAGGGCGAGATGGTCGCACTGGTCGGCCCCAACGGCGCCGGCAAGACGACCCTGCTCAACACGATCTCGGGCCTCCTGCGCCCCAGCTCCGGCTCCTTCCGCGCCGGCGGCCGGGTGGTGCAGGTGCCCGAGGGCCGCCAGCTCTTCGGGGACATGACGGTCGAGGACAACCTGCGGCTGGGCGCCTGGCGGGTGCGCGACCGCGACGTGAGCCGGATCTACGAGCTGTTCCCCCCGCTGCAACCGATGCGCCGGCGGCGCGCCTTCACGCTCTCGGGCGGCGAGCAGCAGATGGTGGCCGTGGGCCGGGCGCTGATGGGCCGGCCGCAGCTGCTGGCGGTCGACGAGCTCTCCCTGGGCCTGGCGCCGCTGGTGGTCCAGAGCCTGGCCGAGCACGTCGTGCGGCTGAACCGCGAGACCGGGATGGCAGTGCTGCTGGTGGAGCAGAACGCGCGCCTGGCGCTCGACATCTGCGCCCGCGCCTACGTGCTGGAGGCCGGCCGGGTGGCGATGGCGGGCGCGAGCGCGGAGCTGCGGCGCAGCCCGGCCGTGCAGGCGGCCTATCTCGGCGGGGCGGTGGAGGCCACAGCGTGACGTTCTTCTTCGGCGTGGTCTCCTCCGGGATTGCCACCGGCGCCGCTTTCGCCCTGGTGGCCACCGGGTTCGTGGTCATCCACCGCGTGACGCGCGTCGTCAACTTCGCGCAAGGAGTCTTCTCGGTGCTGGCCGGGATGCTGTGTGCGTCGCTTTTGACGCACGGCGCGCCGCAGGTCCTCGCCGAGGTGGTGGCGGTGGCCGCGACCGTGGTCGCGGGGCTCCTGGTCGGCATGGTGGCGATCGGGCGCCGGGGCACGCCGCCGCTGGCCTCCCTGATCATCACCCTGGGCATCGGGGTCCTCTCCTACGCCGTGGTGATCTTCTGGTTCGGCGACGGCCCGGTCTCCTTCTCGATGCTGCAGGGCCAGCTCGCGATCGGCGGCGTGACCATGCTCTGGCAGTACGTGCTGATCGTGGCCGCGACTGCGGTCACCTTCGCCGCCCTGCTGCTCTTCTTCAACCTCACCTACATCGGCAAGGCGCTGACCGCCTGCTACAGCAACCCCCACGCCGCGCGCCTGGTCGGGATCGACGTGACGCGCATGGGCCTGCTCGCGTTCGCGATCGGCGGCGGCCTGGGCGGCGTGGCCGGCGTGCTGTTGACGCCACTGCAGCCGGTCCAGTTCGACTCCGATGTCGGGATCGCCATCAACGGCTTCGCAGCCGCCATCTTCGGAGGCCTTCTGCGCCCCGGCACCGCGCTGGTGGGCGGCCTGGTGCTGGGCGTCGCCGAAGCCCTGGTCTCGGGCTACTCCGGCTTCGCGTCGCTGCAGAGCGGCGTCGCCCTGGTCCTGATCCTGGGGATCATGGTCTACCAGGCCGGCCGCCGGGTGGAGGGCGCGGAGTGACCACCCTGCGGGCGCGCGGCCTGGGCTTCTGGCTGGGCGCGGCGGTGGCGCTGGGCACGCTGCTGCTGCCACTGCTCCTGTACGACGCCGAGCTCACGATCTACGTCTTCATCGGCCTTGCGATCATCGTGGTCGCCGGGCTGAACCTGCTGTACGGCTTCGCGGGCCAGGTCTCGCTCGGCCAGGGCGCCTTCTACGCGATCGGGGCCTACTGCGCGGGCATCCTGGCCAAGCGCGGCGTGCCGCCGCTGGCCGCGCTGCTGCTGGCACCCCTGCTCACCGCCCTGGTGGCGGCGGTGGTGGGGCTGCCGGTCCTGCGCCTGCGCGGCCATTACCTGGCCTTCGCCACGCTCGCCTTCCAGCTCATCGTGCTCTCCCTGATCGGCCAGGACCGCGAGCTGACCGGCGGCGACACCGGGCTCATCGGCATCCCCGACCTGACCGTGGCCGGCTTCGGGTTCCCGCTCGACCATCGGGCCTTCGGCTATGCCTACGTGACCTGGCTGCTGACTGCGGTCGTCCTGCTGCTCGTCCACAACCTGGTCGCCAGCCGGCCCGGGCGCGGCCTCCGCGCGCTGGCCACCTCGGAAGCCGCCGCGCTGGGGTCCGGGGTGCCGGTGGGTCGCTACAAGCTGCAGGTGTTCGCGCTGGCGGCGGCCTTCGCCGGCCTGGCCGGCGGCGTCTACGCCTTCTTCCTCTCCTACATCGCGCCGGGCTCGTTCCCGATCCTGCTCTCCATCCAGTTCCTGGTCATGGCCGCGGTCGGCGGCGTGGCCGTGGTCTGGGGCCCCGTGATCGGGGCCGTGCTGATCTCGGTGCTGGCGCAGGTCCTGCAGACGATCGGTTCCCAGCCCGGGATGCCCCTGCACGCGCCGGCGGAGCTCAACTACGCGGTCTACGGCCTGGTGCTGATCCTGGTGATGCTGTTCCTACCCCAGGGCGTGGTGCCGGCGATCAGGTCGGCAGCGGTGTCAGGCCGGCTTCGATCTGTTCGCGCCGAGGCTCCAGGAAGGGCGGCAGCGCCAGGTGGTGACCCAGCTCCGAGTCCGACTCGTCAGCCGTGAAGCCGGGACCATCGGTCGCCAGCTCGAACAGGTTGCCGCCCGGTTCCCGGAAGTAGACCGACTTGAAGTAGAAGCGGTCGATGATCGGCGTCGGCTGGAGGCCGGTCGCCAGCACGCGCTCGCGCCACTCCTCCTGCTCCACCGCGTCCTTGACCCGGAAGGCGACGTGATGCACGCCGCCGCGGCCCTGCCGGGAGCGCCGCGGCTCCTTGGGCAGGAGCAGGCTGACCTCGGACCCTGAGTCCCTGCCGTCCAGCTCGAACGTATGCAGGCGGTCGCCGCCCGCGAGCTCCTTCTCGGCGGCCGGCCGGAAGCCCATCACGTGCCGCAGGAGGTCGGCCGTGCCCTGCGGGTTGACGCTGGCCAGGCGGACGGCGTGCAGGCCGCGCACCTGGTGCTCCGGCGGCACCGGGCCCTCGGGCCAGGGG
>DATCNF010000393.1:0-4381 GCA_036565325.1 Candidatus Dormiibacterota bacterium
GGCCGGTGCAGCTCGGCGCTGATGCCGCCGCCCGACACCGAGATCGGGACCGTGCCCTGGGGCGCCGGCAGTCGAGCCGTGAGGCTGATGCCCCCGCCGCTGACCGACAGCCCTTTCAGCTGCCCTGATCTGAGGTCGGCGTCGGCGCTGAAGCCGCCGCCGCTCAAGTCGATCGTCCAGGCGACCTGGGTGCTGAGGGTGATGTCCAGGCTCCGCCGCCCGACTGAGCCGAACAGGTGGCGGCTGCCGGCGCTGAAGTCGATGGCGACGCGGCCGGCCTGGTTCTGGAACGACGGCTGCGCGCCCTGCGGGTACTCGTAGGTGGCGCGGTAGAGGTCGCTGCCGATGTCCGCGGTCTGGGCGCCGAAGCGGAGGCCGCCGCCGCTCACGGTCAGGCGGCCCTGCTCGGCGCTGCCCAGGGGCGCGCTGGCGCTCCCGGTCTGGGATCCCACCTGCAAGCCGGGGCCGGCGGCAGCGTAGGCAAGCGCCGCCACCACCGCCAGGATCGCCACCAGGGCGCCCACCCCGGTCGCCACCGGCGGCGCGGCCGCGCGGCGCAGGATGAGCTCGATCCCGATCACGATCAAGAGCAGCGGCCAGAGGTCGAGCAGGCGGCCGATCTGCTCCCAGCTGAGGGCGCCCACGTTGACCAGCAGCGCGACCAGGCCCAGCCCGATCAGGACGATCGGGACGGCGATCCCGCGGTAGCGGCTCATCGCCAGCGGCGGACGATCATGGCCACCCCGACCGCGATCAGGACCAGCGGCCAGAGCAGTTCCCAGCGCATCCACCAGAGCAGCCCGAACTGGTCGAGCAGCGCCAGCACGCCGACCAAGACCAGCGCGATCGGGAACCACAGCGACCCCCGGGCGGCCCGGCGGGAACGATACGGCGGCACCGGCGGCGGCGGCGGGAGCTGAGGAGTGGGCTCGCTCACGCCGCGAATCCTAGGGGTGCTGGCGACCTCCAGTCTGCAAGTCCACTACGTGCCCCTGCTGGTCGAGCCAGACGATGAGGACCGACGCCCCGGCCTTGCCGCTCAGGGAATAGACGTAGCCGCCGTCGGTGAGGCGGCCCATGAACTGCTCCTTGGTGAAGAGCGGGTCCTTGCTGGCCAGCTGCGCCACGCCCGGGTCCCCGTCCAGGCCGATGGCGCGGAACTGAGCCTGGACGTTGGGGCTGAGGCAGGCCCAGGTGCCGTTGACCTGGCCCGGGGTGGCCATCGCCGAGGCGAAGAGATCGGCGCAGTTCATCTGGGCGGCGCTGACCCCGCCCATCTGGATTCGCGCTCCCGGCGCCGCACAGCCGGCGAGGAGCGCGACCGCGACCAGGACCAGCAGCTTCACGGCCCAATCAGTCTACATGTGATGTGAGGGTGTTGCTATAAGCATTTCTGGCGAAATTCAGCGGCAACCGGCCGTAGCCAGGCGACGCTGAAAATTCTTTGCTTGCGTTGCCGGGGCGCCGTCGCTAACGTTCGACACGGCCCCGAGGGACACGTTCGAAGGAGCCGGTGGTAGCCGCAAGGCAGTCGCTGGAGCCAGAGAGGCGATCCGTCGGGGTCACTTCTTTTCCAGCTCGACGAGGCCGCTCCTGATCGCCAGGCCGGCGCCGGCGGCGACCTCGAAGCGGATCGGCTCTCCAGCCCAGACCCGCACTCGTATCTCCGAAGGCATCAGCACCGGCGCGTGCAGGCGGCAGGCGACACGGCGCACGCGGGCGGGATCGACGTCCAGTGCTGCCAGGAGCCGGCTCAAAGCCAGGGCGATGGTGTGCGTCCCGTGCAGGATCGGGCCCGGCAGTCCCGCCGCCCGCGCCACCGCGACATCGGTGTGGATGGGATTCCAGATCCGCGCGCACTCCGTGTAAACGTGCGCGGCGCCCATCGCAACAGGCACCACGAGCTCGTGCGCCGGGTCGCCGACGGGGAGCTCGGGCAGGGCAGAGGGATCGTGCGCCGGCGGCCGGTCCTCCCCCGCGACGGCCACGCCCCGAAAGATGGTCCCGTGCCAGGTGGTCCAGAGCCGCCGGCCCTCGGCGTCGACCGCCTCCAGGCGCGTCACCTGGTGCGCACCCGGCCGTAGCTGCGCCACGCCGTCGACGGACGCGCGCACCGTGATCGGCCCTTGTGTGTACAACGGCGCGTCGAGAACCAGCTCGTGGGAGGTATGCACGCCGAGGCGCCGCTCCTCCTCCGAGAGGCCGGCGGCGTCGCGGGCGGCGACCAGGGCCGGCCACTCGGCGCCGGAGGTCAGCATGGGGTGCACCAGCAGGGGCCCGGCGGTGGTGTCGAAGTAGGCCGCGTGGGAATCGCCCAGGGCGGCCACGTAAGCCATCGCCCAGCGTGCGTCCAGGTCGCATTCGTGGCTGCTGCCCTGGCCGACCAGCGAAGAGGGAAGCGGCATTAGGGTTTGAGCATGGCATCAGCGGCACCGCGACAGTTCGGCATGGGCTGGATCCCCGACCATCCCGACAACCGGGATTTCATGCTCTCGATGACGGCGGCCGTCGGGCTGCCGGTTCCCAAGCAGGTCGACTGGAGCTCCCAGCTGCCTCCCTGCTACGACCAGGGCCAGCTCGGCAGCTGCACCGCCAACGCGATCGCGGGCGCGATCGAGTTCGTGCAGCAGTCGGAGGGCGAGCAGTTCGTGATGCCCTCCCGCCTCTTCATCTACTACAACGAGCGCGCGATGGAGGGGACGGTGCCCCAGGATGCAGGCGCCCAGATCCGGGATGGCATCAAGTCGGTGGTCCGGCTCGGCGTCTGCCCGGAGCAGGAGTGGCCGTATACCGAGCCCTTCGCCACCCAGCCCACGCACCAGTGCTACATCGACGCCAAGAAGAACCTGGTCACCAAGTACTACCGGATCCCGTCGGTCGTGACCAACATGGTCCACTGCCTGGCCGAGGGCTATCCGTTCGTGTTCGGCGTCCGCCTCGACCCGGCCGGCTTCATCAACGCTCCCCACGGCGACGTGCCCACGCCCTCCCCCTACGCCTATTTGCCGGACGGGCACGCCATCCTGGCGGTCGGTTACGACCTCACCAGGCAGCGCTTCAAGTTCCGCAACAGCTGGGGCACGACCTGGGGCGACGGGACCGGTCACGGCACGATCGGCTTCGACTATCTCAGCAACCCGAACCTGGGCAGCGACTACTGGACGCTGCGGCGTGACCTCACCTAAGAGCCGCGCCGACTGCCTGGCGGCCGACGCCGCCGACCCCCTCGCGCACGTGCGCGCGCGCTTCCACCTCGACGGGGCGCGGATCTACATGGACGGCAACTCGCTGGGCCCGCCCGCGACCGGGGTGGCGGCGGCGCTGCAGCGGGTGGCCGAGGGCGAGTGGCGCGGCGGCCTGATCAGCTCCTGGAACCACGCCGGCTGGCTCGACCAGCCCTTCCAGCTCGGCGACCGGATCGGCGCCCTGATCGGCGCCGCGCCCGGCCAGGTGGTGGTCTCCGACTCGACCTCGGTCAACCTCTTCAAGCTGCTGGCGGCGGCGGTCGCCCGAGGTCAGCAGTCGGGCCGCACCCGGATCGTCACCTCGGCGGACAACTTTCCCACCGACCTCTACGTGGCGGAGGGCGTGGCGGAGCTGGCCGGCGCCGAACTCGTGCGGACCGGCGCGGCCGCGGTGGATTCGCAGACGGCCGCCCTGACGCTGGCGCATGTCGACTACCGGAGCGGCCGGATGCTGGACATGCCCGGCCTGACCGCCGGCGCCCACGCGGCCGGCGCGCTGGTGGTCTGGGACCTCTCCCACAGCGCGGGCGCGGTGCCGCTGGAGCTGGACGCCTGGGATGTCGACCTGGCGGTGGGCTGCACCTACAAGTTCCTCAACTGCGGGCCCGGCGCGCCCGCCTTCCTCTACGTGGCGCGGCGCCTGCAGGGGGAGCTCGCCAATTTCCTGCGCGGTTGGTTCGGGCACGCCGACCCTTTCGCCTTCGCACCGGACTTCGCGCCCGCGCCGGGGATCGCGCGCTTCCTGTCCGGCACGCCCGGGATCGTCGGCATGGCGCCCGTGACGGCCGCGCTGGAGGCCTGGGAGGGCGTGTCCATGCTCGACGTCCGCACCAAGTCGGTGGCGATCGCCGAGCTGCTGATGGCGCGCCTCGACGCGCTCGGCCTGGAGGTGGCCTCGCCCCGAGCAGCCTCCGAGCGGGGCTCGCAGGTCTCGGTGCGCAGCCCTGAGGGCTACGGGCTTTCGCGCGCGCTGGCCGAGGAAGGGGTGGTCACCGACTTCCGCCCGCCCGACATCGTGCGCTTCGGGATCACGCCGCTCTACCTGCGCTACGTCGACGCCTGGGATGCCATGGATGCGCTGGCGGCAGTGCTCCGCAACGGCGCCCACCAGGACGCCCGCTGGCGGGAGCGCGCCC
>DATCNF010000394.1:0-1864 GCA_036565325.1 Candidatus Dormiibacterota bacterium
GTGCAGGCGGCCGGTGGTGACGCCCGCCTCCAGGTGGGCGCGCCAGTACTCGGGCTCCAGGCTGCGGACCCTGTCCAGGCGCTCGAGGCTGACCACCACGCCGCCCTCCGGCACCGCGCCGCCCGCGAAACCGGTGCCGCCGCCGCGGGGGACCATGGCGATCCCGCGCTCGTAGCACCAGGCGACCACGGCCTGGAGCGCCTCGACGTCGGGCGGCGCCACGATGGCGTCGGCGCGCCCGGCCAGGCCCTGCATCTCGGTCGAGTCGTGCAGGTACTCGCGGGCGGCGGCCCCCTCCCGGAGGGCATCGGCGCCGGCCAGCCGGGCCAGGTCGGCCGCCAGGCCCTTCACCCCACCAGCGCGAGCGGCCGCACGGGCGAGCCGGTGGCGCCCTTGATCTTCAGCGGGAGGCAGACAAAGGCGAACTCGCGCACGCCGTCCCGCGCCAGCTCCTCCAGGTACAGGTGCTCCAGGATGTGGATGCCGCCGCGCACCAGCAGGATCACGTGGCCGGGCAGCGTGGTGCCGGTGCTGGGGTCGCTGCCCTCGGTCCAGTCCCAGGCCACGTTGTCGGCGCCCACCGCGCGCACCCCGGCGCCGGCCAGCCACTGCGCCACCTCGCCCGCCATGCCCGCCGTCCGCAGGTATTCCGCCGGGCGGTCCCAGAGCGCGCCGCCGCCCGTGCGCACCAGCACCACGTCGCCGGTGCGCGGCTCGACCCCCTGCTCCTTCGCCGCGGCCTGGACCTCGGCCAGCGGCACCCAGCGGGCGGGCGCGCAGGGCGCCAGGTCGATGAGCACGCCGCGCGCGATGATCGGGCCCACGGTGTCGATGCCGAGGTCGGTGAACCCGGCGCTGGTCTGCAGCCGGGGGTCGACGTGGCGGGCGCCGTGCAGCGTCAACTCCTCGGCCTGGTGGCAGAGGGCGTCGATGTGGGTGCCGGCGTGGTCGCTGGAGACGAGGATCCCCGAGGCGCCGGTGCGGCGGTCGGGGCCGCCCGGCTCGTGGCGGCGGTGGAGGAGGTAGCCGAAGCCCGGCGGCACGTGCGCCGGGTGCATCGGCGACTGCGCGGTCCGGGGCTGCTCGAGATCGTAGACGCGCGCCGAGGCGAGCGCGTCGAGGAGTGCTACAGCCGCCCTCCGCTGAGCCCGCGCAGGATGGCCAGGAAGAGGACCGCGCCGATCACGGCGACCAGGATGCTGCCCAGGAACCCGAAGGTGGTGCCGTGGATGAAGAAGCTGACGACGAATCCGCCGATGAAGGCGCCGATCACGCCGACGATGATGTCGGCGAGGCAGCCCAGCCCGCGGCCGGCCACGATCCGACCCGCGACCGCGCCCGCGATCAGGCCGACGATGAGCCAGGCCAGCAGGCTGCCGGGATCGAGGACCACGCTGCCGATGGCCGCGAGGGGGTGCACGACCTCCACTGTCAGACGAGTCTAGAGCTATCGATCCTCGCGGTCGGCGCGCGGTTTGCGCCGGCTCTTGTTGATCTCGTCCATCTCGTCCTGGATGCGCTGGAGGCGGTGTCGGATGCGGACGAGCGCGACTCGGCCGTCCTCCAGCCGTTCCTTGCGCGTTTGCTTCTTTTCGGGGGATTCTTCGGGGATAGCCATGCCTACTCCACCTAAAGTGACAGCAAGCTTATCATACTATGTCCTAGGGGTCCACCCTACCCGGTCGCTGGTTCGATCATAGGTGCCTCGTGACGCGACTCGTCAAGTGCTGCCTGAACGGCTCCCGGACCCGTGCCGAGCACCCCTCGCTACCGATCACTGCGGAGGAGCTGGCACTGGAGGCAGCGGCCGCCGTGGCCGCCGGCGCGGGCGCGCTGCACATGCACCCGCGGGACGCCACCGGGG
>DATCNF010000395.1:0-12317 GCA_036565325.1 Candidatus Dormiibacterota bacterium
GAACGGGGTCGTCTACACGCTCGCCGCCGGCGATCAGCCGGGCGCCATCTTCGAGATGGTGGAGTGGGCGCGCTGCCTGGGGTTCGAGATCGTCTGCGCCGGCCGCGGCACCGTGCTCTTCCCGGACGACCACCACGCGACGCCCGAGAAATACGCGGGGATCGCCCAGCGCAACCGGATGAATCCCAAGATGTACAACGAGTTCCGGGACGGGACCAAGTCGCAGCTGGAGATGGTCGCCGTCTCCAACGTGCTCAAGATGCCGCCCGCCCGGCGGGGCATGCACGAGCCTTACTGCAAGTGGCAGGACCTGGGGCAGGTGTTCGCCCTCAAGGCCGACGGCGGGCTGCTCGACGAGGCCGGCGTGGTGGACATGGCCAACGCGGTCGATGCCTCGGGTGAGTACGTGCACGAGGACAAGGTCTTCCCGGGTGTCTTCGTGGTGGTCACCTCCCCCCACCCCGGCGTCCGCTCCTCGATGAGCTCCCTCTTCGAGCCCGGATTCGGGGGGACGGCCCAGCAGTGGGGCCCCAACTGGGGCCTCTTCCGCCCCTACCACCTGGCCTGCGTGGAGGTCCCGATGTCGGTGGTGCGGGCGATTGTCCAGGGGCGCCCGACCGGCGACCTCCGCGGTGGGATGGTGGCGGAGCTGGTGGCGGTCGCCAAGAAGGACCTGGCGCCTGGCCAGGAGCTGGACGGCGGCGGTGGCTACACCGTCTACGGGCTGTCCGAGCGCTACGACCTGGCCAAGCGCGAGCGCCTGCTGCCGTTCGGCTTCGCCTACGAGGGAACGCGCGTCAAGCGCCCGGTGCCCCGCGACCAAGCGCTGACACTGGACGACGTGGAGCTCGACACCAGCAGCTACCTCTGGCGCCTACGCGAGGAGCAAGTAAAGCTCTTCGGCTAATGACCTCCCCGGCAAGCGGGGAGGTGTCGGAGCTAGCGCTCCTCTTTGCCTAGAAGCGAGCGCGCCACGATCACGCGCTGGATGTGGGACGTGCCCTCGTAGATCTGCATGCCCTTGGCATCGCGCCAGTAGCGCTCGACCGGGAACTCCGACGAGTACCCGCGCGCGCCGTGGATGAGGATCGCCTGGTCGGCCGCTCGCAGCGCCGCGTCGCAGCAGTACAGCTTGGCCACCGCCAGCGCCTGCGCCGCCTCCTCGCTCCCGGCGGCCAGGAGCCAGGCCGCGCGCCGGGCCAGGAGGCGGGAGGCGTCGAGCTCCGCCTTCATGTCGGCCAGGGCGGCCTGGATCATCTCGAAGTCGCCGATCCGCTGCCCGAACTGGCGCCGCCGGCGGCCGAAGTCCACGCAGGCGTCCAGGCAGGCCTGGTGGATCCCGACCGCGCCCGAGGCGACCCCCAACCGGCCGTGGCGGAGCGCGCCCATCGCGACCTGGTACCCCTGCCCCACCTCGCCGAGCACGGCTTCGTGGGGCACGCGCAGCCCTCGGAAGCGCATGCGCACGTGACCGGACGCCCGATGTCCCAGCTCGCGCCCGGGCATGGGCTCGCGCTCGAAGCCCGGTGTGTCGGTGGGGACCAGGAACGCGGTCATGCCGCGCTCGCTGCCGGCAAAGAGCACCGCCACGTCGGCCGCGCCGCCATTGGTGATCCAGTGCTTCTCGCCGTTGATCACCCAACCCGCCTGGTCGCGATCGGCGTGGGTGCTCAGCGAGCGCGCGTCGGAGCCCGCCTCGGGCTCGGTCAGTGCGTAGCAGCCGATCTCCTTCACCTGTGCCAGCGGCCCCGCCCACCGGCGCCTCTGCTCGGCAGACCCCGACACCATCACGGAGGTCAGCACCAGGCCCAGCTGCACGGTGAAGAAGCCGCGGACCGAGGAGTCGGCACGTCCCAGCTCCTCGTAAAACAGGGAGAGCGCCATTGAGCCGTGCTCGACGCCCCAGGCCGGCGTCCCGGTCGCCACCAGGCGGTCGATCACGTCGCGCCGGAACTGGCCCTTCTCGTCCGACTCGCGGGCGTCGGGAGCCACGATCTCGGCCACCGCGCCGCGCACTCGCTCCTGGTAGCGCGCGAGCTCGGTGCCGAGCGCGAAGTCCACGCTACCGGCCCGTGAAGGCGGGCTTGCGCTTGCCGGTGAACCCGGCGTGGAACTCGCGGAAGTCGGCCGCGGTCATGAGCAGGGTCTGCGTCCAGGCCTCCATCTCGACCGCCGACGAGTAGTCCATCGAAGCCGCCCGGTTGAGCATCTCCTTGGTCATGGCCAGGCCCCAGGGCGCCACCTCGCGCAGCCGGGCTGCGTACTCGGCGACGCAGTCGCCCAGGTCGGCATCCGGCACCACGCGGCTGGCCAGCCCCATGGCCAGCGCCTGGGCCGCGGTGATCTTGTCGCCCAGCATCAGGATCTCGGTGGCGCGTCCCAGACCGACCAGGCGCGGGAGCATCCAGCAGATGCCCATGTCGCCGCCGCTGATGCCCACCTTGGTGAAGAGAAAGCGGAAGGAGGCGGACTCCGCCAGCAGGCGCAGGTCGGACGCCGCCGCCAGCACCGCACCGGCCCCGGCGGCGATGCCGTTGACGGCGGCGATCACCGGCTGCGGGATCTCGCGCAGGTTGCGCACGCAGGCGCCGGTCATACGCGCGAAGTCGTAGACCCCGCGGGTGTCCCTCTTGAGGAGCTCGCCGATGATCTCCTCGACGTCGCCGCCCGAGCAGAAGCCGCGGCCCTCGCCGCGCAGGACCAGCACCCGCACCTCGTCCAGGCGCGGCTTCAGCGATGCGGTGAGGTCGCGGATGTCCGCGTAGACATCGAAGGTCAGCGAGTTCAGCCGGTCGGGGCGGTTGAAGGTCACGGTGGCCACTCCCTCCGACTCCCGGTAGTCGAAGTGCTTCCAGCGGGAGGCCATGGTCCGCATCATGTTCGCATGGTCGAGAACTTCAACCAGCCCGAGCTGGGGCCCGCCGTCGGCTTCGCGCACGCCAGCCGGGGGGGCGGCTTCGTCTTCCTCGGCGGCCAGGTCGGCAGCGACGAGAGCGGGCACATCGTGGACCCCACCGACATCGCCCGCCAGTTCGCCCGCGCCATCAGCAACGTGGGCACCGCGCTGCGGGCCGCGGGGTCAGGGCCCGGGCACGCCATCAAGCTCACCTACTACGTCACCGACGTGGCCGCTTACCGGCGCAACCTCAAGGCCATCGGCGCCGCCTACCGCGAGGTCTTCGGCAAGCACTTCCCGGCCACCAGCCTATTCGGGGTGAAGGAGCTGTTCGATCCCGATGCCCTGGTCGAGATCGAGTGCGTAGCCCTCGTCGGGAGCGCTTAACAACAACTCATCGGGGCTGCCGCGGGGAGGGCCAGGCCGACCCTAGCCTTCGGCGGCGATGGCGCGCGCCGAACGGCTGCGGTGGCCCCTGCTGCTGGCGCTGGCGCAGCTGATGGACGTCGCCAGCACCTGGCTCAGCCTCCGCGCCGGGGTGCCCGAGCAGAACCCGCTGGTGCGGGCCGCGCTCGCCCATGGCGATTTCCTGCTCTTCCTGGCCGTGAAGCTGACGCTGGTGGCCGCCCTGCTCATGCTGGTCGGCAGCACCACCAGCCGGCTGCGGGCCAACCGGGTGTCGTGGCTGGCGGTCCAGGGCCTGGCCATCGGCTTCACCGCGGTGGCCGCCCTCAACACCGCCGGGGTGCTGCTGACGGTTCTCTGATGGGCAGGGGATGGGTTCGTGGGCAGCGTCCCTCCGACCTGATGCGCAGGCCACCTCCCCGCCAAGCGGGGAGGAGTCGGAGCTAGAGGACCGAGGGTGCTTCGGCCATCGGTACAGTCTTAATCGTGGAGAGCCTCACCGTCGATATCGACGGTCCGGTCCACTACGCCGACTACGGCGGCAGTGGCCCGCCGCTGCTGCTGATCCACGGCCTGGCCGGGTCGTACCTGAACTGGATGAGCGTCGCGGACCGGCTGGCGATCACCCATCGGGTCTGGGCCCTGGATCTGCGTGGCTTCGGCCTGACGCCGCTCGGCCGCGGCCAGAAGGCGACCCTGGAGGCCAACCAGGCGCTCATCCAGGGCTTCCTGGAGCAGGTGGTCGGCGGCCCGGCCATCCTGGTCGGCAACTCCATGGGCGGCCGGCTCTCGCTCCAGGTGGCGGCCTCCCGGCCTGACCTGGTGAGCCGCCTGGTCCTGGTCGACCCGGCGGCGCCCAATCCCACGCTGGGCGGCGTGGACGGGATCGTGATCCTCGCCTTCGCGGCGATGCTGGCGCCCGCGGCCGAGCCCTATATGCGGCGCCGCGTGCAGCGGACGGGTGTGGAGCGCGTGCTCCGGACCACCCTCTCCATCTGCTGCGAGGACCCGACCCGGATCCCGCCCCACGTGTACCAGGCTCACCTCGAAATGGCCCAGCGCAGGCTGGAGGAGATGCCCTGGGCCGAGCGGGCGCTGGTCCAGGCGGCCCGCTCGCTGCTCAAGCTCATCTTCCGCCCCAAGGCCTACAACCGGGTGCTGCCGAGAGTCCAGGCCCCGACCCTGGTCATCCATGGGGCCCGCGATCGCCTGGTTCCGCTGGCGGCAGCCCGGGAGCTGGTCCGCCGCCGCCCCGACTGGCAGCTGGAAGTGCTGGAGGGGGTCGGGCACGTGCCGATGCTGGAGACCCCGGACCGCTTCCTGCTCGCGATCAATAGTTATCCGGACGTTTCGGCGGGGCAAAGGGCCGGTTAGAGTACCGGCAGGCGTTACAGCCCACGTCGTGGCAACCGTCCCCAAACCGTCGAACCCGGAGCCCCAGGCCCGGCGCGCCCCCGGCGCGCTGCTGAGAGGCATACCGCCCCTCCTCTACGCCGGGCGCCTGCTGTCCCCGCCGCCGATCTGGCGCGAGGGGCGGATCGCCGCCGAATACCTCACGCTGGTCCGCGACCCCGTTTTCGTGGGCAAGGACGTGCCCCACGGCGATGGCCGGCCCGTGATGCTGGTGCCGGGCTTCCTGGCCGGGGACTCCTCGCTCTCTGTGATGGCCGACTGGCTGCGCCGGATGGGCTACTACGCCGAGCTGCCCGGCATCGCCTTCAACGTCAAGTACTCAGAGGTCGTGATGAAGGCGCTGACCGTGCGCCTGGTCGACGTCTACGGCTGGAAGGGCCGCCGGGTGACCCTGGTCGGCCACAGCCGGGGCGGCATCCTGGCCAAGGTCCTGGCCCACCGCCACGCCGAGATGGTGGAGCAGGTGGTCACGCTCGGGTCCCCGCTCGCCAACCCCTTCGACGTGCACCCGGTGACGGTCGCCGGCATCCGCTTCGCCCAGGCCTGGAACTTCGTCCGCTACGGCCGGACGGCGGACATCGAGCGCCGGTTCCTGCGCGACCTGGCCGCCGAGCCCAGGGTGCCGGTGACGTCGATCTACAGCCGCAGCGACGGGATCGTGCACTGGGAAGCCTGCCTCCGGCCCGACGTCCGCTCCGTGGAGGTCCACGGCAGCCACGTCGGGCTGGGTCTCAACCACGAGGTCTACAAGGTGCTGGCCCGGCTGCTGCCCTGGCCGGCGCGGTCCCGCTAAGCGCAGCCTCCCCCGAGCTGGCCGCCGACGGCGGAGACGGGAACGCTGTTGAAGTACAGCTGGTCGGCAACGATCCAGTAGCCGTGAGTGTCGTGCACCGCCGGGGTCTGGCCGCCCTGGGGCGCTTGCAGCAGAACGATCTTCTCGTCCGGCCTCGGCAGCAGGGCCGTCTCCCAGGTCGCCCCGGTGTAGTAGTTAGCGGGCGGGAAGATCGCGATCGGCGACCCGTCGGTGTCGAAGCCCGCGATCCACTGGATCTGCTCGCCCTGGTGGTACCAGGTCACGGTGGTGTGGTCGCGCAGGTTCAGGCGCTGAAGCGGGTGGGGTGCGCCCTGGGGAACGCTGGGCGCGTCGTAGCCGTAGGCAAAGCCGGTGGTCACCCACTGCCAGTACCCGCCGGTCACCACCTGGACCGGATCCTTGCTCGGCGCCAGCAGCCAGAGGCCCGCCGGCGCCGCGCCCTGTGAATCGAACCGCTGCGCGTAGACGCCTTCGGCCTCGACGTCGAGCAGGTTCCAGTTTGAAGACGCGCCCATCGTGGTCACGCTGCCGTCCGAGATCTTTACGTAGCGCACACCGCCGCCGACAAAGTCCGGGTACGCGTAGCTCTGGCCGTCGGGCGCCACCAGGTTGGCGGAGACGGGCACCCACTTGCCCACCGCCCGGTCGTAGGAGAGGCCCAATGTCGGAGGCCGGCCAGGGCCGGGAGCCGTCTGCTTGGGCGGCGGGGCGCCGCTCCAGTCGAGGGCCACGTTGCTGGCCGGATCGGAGGTGAAGGCGCCGCCGGGCAGCCCGACGAAGCCCCCGCCTCCCGGCTGGCCGTTGCTGATCGGGACCCGGCAGTTGAAGCTCGCCAGCCGGGCGTAGGTGGCGGCGCTGGCGCTGACGGGTGGCGTGTACGGCGGCTGCACGGTGGGCGCGCTGGAAGAGCCGGGAGTGGGAGGCTGGTACAGGTACGGCGTTGGGCTGGCGGAAGGTGACGGCGTGTGCGCCGCCGCGGCCGGCTTGGGGGTCGCGCCCCCACACCCCACCAGGATCGCGATCAGCGCCACACCCCAGGCTGCTCTCACCCCGAATTCCTCCCGCTCCTTCAACGGACCGGCGGCCGGGAGGTTACATCAGGCCAGCAGGCGGCGGGCGATCACGAGGTTCTGGACCTCGTTGGTGCCGTCCTGGATCTGCGCCATCTTGGCGCAGGCCAGGTGCCGGGCCAGCGGGTGGCGGTCGGTGAGGCCGTCGGCGCCCAGGACCTGGATGCAGGCGGCAAGGTGCCGACTCGCGGCGGCGGGCGCGAACTTCTTGGCGTGGGCCGCAGCGATCGTGGCATCGGCCCCGGCGTCGATCGCGGCCGCCGCCGAGTAGGCCAGCAGGCGGGCGGCCTGGAGCTCGGTGGCGGCGTCGGCGAGCGACCACTGCAGCGCCTGGAAGTCGGCCAGCGGCCGGCCGAAGGCGCGCCGCTCCTGGAGCCTGGCCAGCGCCAGCTCGAGTCCGCGGCCGAGCATCCCGCAGCACATGGCGGCCACGATCGCGCGGGCCGAGTCGATGCCCCGCATGGCCGCCTTGAAGCCCTCGCCGGGCGGCGTCAGGAGCGTTCCCGCGCAGGCAGCGAAACGAACGTCGGCGAGGCCCATGGAGTGCCCCGCGGAGAGCCCGTAGGGAGCTCCGGCCGTGAGCCCGGGCTGGGGGCCGCGCACCTCGAACCCGGCGATCCCGCGATGGCCGGCCTCGGGGTCGGTCTGCGCGTAGACCAGGAAGGCGCTGGCGAAGGCGCCATTGGTGACCCAGGCCTTCACCCCCTCAAGGCGCCAGCCGCCCCCGTCGGGGCGGGCCGCCGTGGTGATGGCGGCGGCGTCGGTGCCGGCGCCCGGCTCGGTCAGGCAGAAGGCGCCGACCTGCTCGCCGCGCAGCAGCGGCTCGACATCCCGTCCCGCCGCGGCCAGCGCCCGGGCCGTGTTGCAGTGGCAGACCAGCGTGAAGGTGAAGGCGTAGTCCTCGGCCGCCAGGGCCTCGAAGACCTGGCAGGCCTCGACCAGGGTGCGGCCCGGCATCCGGACCCCGGTCAGCCCCGCGGCGGCGGCGGCCTTCAGCGCGTCCAGGGGAAAGGCCCGCTCCCGCTCCCAATGCGCCGCCTTCGGCGCCACCTCGCGGGCGGCGAAGTCGCGGGCCAGCTCGGCCGCGGGGCTCAGCCCCGCGCGCCCGCCATCCACTGGGTCCAGCTGATCCTCCCGAAGCGGTTCTCGGGGCAGGTGGCGCCGCCCTTGGCCAGCGCCCGCGAGACCCGGCCCGGCACGGGCAGCGCCAGCAGAGGCCGGTGCACGGCGTGGGCCGTCCGCCAGGCTTCCGCCAGGGTCTCGCTGGTTGCGACATCGGGGCCGCCGAACTCCGGCAGCATGGCCCGGGGCCCGGCCGTCAGGCACTCCATGACCTTGGCGGCGACCTCGCCGGCGTCGACGGGCTGCAGCTTCCAGCCCTTGGGGATCACGATCACCGGCCGTCGGCTCCAATCGCGCATCAGCACGTCCAGGAAGCTGAAGAACTGGGTGGCGCGCAGGATCGTGTAGGGCATCTGGCCGGCCTGGACCACCTTCTCCGCCTCCAGCTTGGCCTTGTAGTAGGCGTAGGGCACCCGGTCGACGCCCACGATGGACAAGTAGACCAGGTGCGGCACCCGCGCCCGGCGGGCCATCTCGACCAGTCCCTTGGTGCCCAGCACGTCCACCTTCTGGGTGTCGCCGCGGGGAGCGCTCGCCAGGTGGACGACGCACTCGGCGCCCGCCACCGCCTCCGCCACCCCGGCGCCGGTCAGCAGGTCACCCTGGATCGAGCCCGCGCCCACGACCTTGCGGCCGGAGTGGGTCATGACCCGCACCTGGTGGCCGGCGGCGGCCATCCGGGGGACGAGCCGGCTCCCGAGCAGCCCGGTGCCGCCCGTTACCAACACCTTCATATGGCGGCTAACCATAATTCCTGCGTGAACTGGCGCCCTGAGCTCGAGGAGCTGCGGCGCCGGGAGGAGATGGCGCGCCGCATGGGCGGCGAGGAGCGCGTCCGGCGCCAGCACGACGCCGGCCGCCTCACGGTCCGCGAGCGGGTCGAGCGACTCCTGGATCCCGGCAGCTTCGACGAGATCGGCGCCCTGGCCGGTTTCGGGGAGTACGACCCCGAGGGGTCGCTCACGTCGTTCACGCCCGCCAACCTGGTGGCCGGCACCGGCCGCATCGAGGGCCGCCGGGTGGTCGTCTGCGGCGACGACTTCACGGTCCGGGGCGGCGCCGCCGACGCCGGCATCCACGAGAAGCAGGTCTACGCCGAGCGCATGGCCAACGAGCTCCGGCTGCCGCTGGTCCGGCTCGTGGACGGTACCGGCGGCGGCGGCTCCGTGAAGTCGTACGAGAAGATCGGGCGCACCTACGTGCCCGCCAACCCGGGCTGGGACCTGGTCGTCGACAACCTGGGCAAGGTGCCGGTGGTGGCCGCCTGCCTGGGGCCCGTGGCGGGGCTGGGCGCCGCCCGCGTGGTCTCGGCCCACTTCTCGGTGATGGTCCGCGGCTCCACCCAGCTCTTCGTCGCCGGGCCGCCGGTGGTGGCGGCGGGCATGGGCCAGACGGTCACCAAGGAGGAGCTGGGCGGCTGGGAGATCCACACCCGCGAGTCGGGGGCGGTCGACAACCTGGCCGAGAGCGAGGAGGAAGCCCTGGACCAGTGCCGCCGCTTCCTCTCCTACCTGCCCGCCAACGTCTGGCAGCTGCCACCGCTCTGCGCCGGCGACGTCGACCCGCCCGGGCGGCCGGTGGAGGAGCTGCGCGAGATCGTGCCCCGCTCCCGGCGGCGTGCCTACGACACGCGCCGGATCCTGGGGCTGGTCTTCGACGAGGGCTCGCTGTTCGAGGTCGCGCCGGGCTACGGCCGCTCCTGCGTGACCGCCCTCGCGCGCCTGGCCGGGCGGCCGGTGGCGGTGCTGGCGTCCGATCCCAAGGTCTACGGCGGCGGGCTGACCGCGGCCGCCTCCGACAAGCTGGCGCGCTGGGTCGACACCGCGGACACCTTCCACCTGCCGGTCGTCAACTTCGTCGACCAGCCCGGGTTCGTGATCGGGCCCGACGCCGAGCGGGCGGGGACCATCCGGCGCGGGGCGCGTGCCCTGGCCGCCTCTTACCAGGCCGACATCCCCTGGGTCTCCGTGATCGTGCGCAAGGTGTTCGGGGTGGCGGGCGCCGGCCACGGCAACGCCCAGGCCCCCAACTACCGCTTCGCCTGGCCGTCCGCGGACTGGGGATCGCTGCCCGTCGAGGGCGGGATCGAGGCGGCCTACCGGCGGGACCTGGAGGCCAGTCCCGATCCCGAGGCCCTGAGGGCGGAGATCCTGGCCCGCCTGGACGCCGTGCGCTCTCCGTTCCGGACGGCCGAGTCGTTCAACATCGAGCGCATCATCGACCCCGCCCAGACGCGGGCCCGGCTCTGCGACTGGGCCGAGCTCGCCTACGAGGTGCTGGAGACGCGCGAGCTGGGGCCGCGCGGCCGGGCCATGCGGCCCTAAGCACGAGCAGGCCGGGCCGCATTCTCCGGGGAATGCGGGTTCCCGGCCCGGCGCCAAGGCGCATTACCCGGGGAATGCCCCCCCTCCCGCGGGGCCTCGCGCTACGAAGCGCTGACGACGACCGGCTTCTTCTGGTTGTGGTCGGCCAGCCAGGCCATGAGGTCGTCGCCGGGCAGCGGACGGCTCAGGAAGTAGCCCTGGGCGAGGTCGACGCCCTGCTCGCGGAGAAGCTCCCAGGTCTCGGCGTCCTCGACGCCCTCGGCCAGCACCACCATCCCCAGGTTGTGGCCGAGGTCGCAGGTCGAGCGCACGATCACGGCCGAGCTGGGATCGGTGGTCATCTCGCTGACGAAGCTCTTGTCGATCTTGAGCTCGGCGACCGGCAGCCGGCGCAGGTGGGCCAGCGACGAGTAGCCGATGCCGAAGTCGTCGATGGCGACCGAGACCCCCATCTCGACCAGGGAGTCCAGCAGGTTGATGGCGAGCTCGGGGTCGGTCATGAGGGTGGTCTCGGTGATCTCCAGCTGGAGCAGGCGGCCCGGGATGTCGTAGCGGGCCAGCAGCTCGGAGATCAACTTCGGCAGCGTGGCGTCATGGAGGTTGCGGCTGGAGAGGTTGATCGCGACCGGCAGCTCCCAGCCGGCATCCCGCCAACGCGCGCACTCCGCGATCGCCCGCTGCAGCACCCAGCGCGCGAGCGGCTTGATCTGGCCGGTCTCCTCGGCGAGGGGGATGAAACGGTCGGGCGGCAGCAGGCCCAAGGAAGGGTGCTCCCAGCGCACCAGGGCCTCGATCGCGACCGGGCGCCCACTGCTGATCTCGGCCTTGGGCTGGAAGTGGAGGACGAGCTCGTCGCGGTCCATGGCCGTGGGCAGCTGGGAGGCCAGTGCCAGGCGCAGCGGCAGCGCCGCCCCGTGGTCGCTGGAGTAGACGGCGAAGCCCGCGCCCGAGCGCTTGGCCGTATACATGGCGATGTCGGCCAGCCGCGTCAGGGTGCTGACGTCGTCGCCATGGGCGGGGAACATGGCGGCGCCGATGCTGGCGTCGACCCGGAGCTCGGTGCCCTCGATCACGAAGGGCTGGGCCAGCGCGTCCATGAGCTTGGCCGCCATCCGCTCGACCGTGCGCCCGTCGCCGGCGGCGGGCAGGATCACGGCGAACTCGTCGCCGCCCAGGCGGGCCACGGTGTCGGAGTCGCGCAGGCACTCGCGGAGGCGGTTGGCGGTCTCCTGGAGCAGAAGGTCCCCGATGTGGTGGCCGAGGGTGTCGTTGATCTCCTTGAAGCGGTCGATGTCCATGATCAGCAGGGACAGGCTCTCGCGGTCGCGCTGCGAGGTGAGCAGGGCCTGGCGGAGGCGGTCGCCGAGCAGGGTCCGGTTGGGGAGGCCTGTAAGCGGGTCATGGAGGGCCATGTGCTCGAGCGCGGCCTCCTGCACCTTGCGGACCGTGATGTTCTCGACGGTGGCGATGGAGTGGGCGTCGCTGCCGGAGCCGTGAGCCTTGACGACGCCCACCGCCACCCAGGCCTCGCTGCCGTCGCGGCGGGTGTAGCGGATCTCGCGGTGGACCCGCCGGCGCGAGTCGCGCGCCATCGCGCGCAGGCCGCTGCCCAGCATCCCGGCGTCCTCGTCGAGGAGCATCAGCAGCGCCGGGTTGGCCTGCTCCAGCTTGCCGTCGGCCTGGTAGCGCCCGACGCCGATACTGGTGTTCTCGAAGATCAGCTGGAGGCCCTCGCGGTCGACTTCCACGCGCTGGCCGAGGTCGCGCAGGCGCCCCACCACGAGGCCGACCGCGACCAGGCCGGCCAGCATCGGAATGCCATAGGGCGTGATCAGGATGCCCGCCCCCGGGTAGCCCGCCAGCAGCAGGATGGCGGCGCCCGCGAGATAGGCGAGCAGCGCGGCCAGGGCCCCCAGCCAGGCGCCGAGCGTCAGCGCGGCGACCACCACGGGCAGCACAGCGAGCACGGCGATGCTGGGACCGACCGCGGCCCAAAGGGGCACCAGCAGCCCGGCATAGCCCAGGAAGCAGGCGCCGGTGACACCGAGGCGCCAGCTCAGCGGAACTTCGCGCGTGCGGCCCACGACGTCGAGGCCGCCGATCACCCGGTGAACGCCTCCGGGTAAGTCATAAACAATCCTGCCCTCTCTCTGACCGCCGCTCGGCGGCCGCTGCGATTGTACGGCCGGGATCGGGCGCTCGCCCCCCGGTTAAGCTGCGGCTGGCCCATGCAAAGAGAGGGTGCCATCAGGGTGGGAATCGACACCGGGGGG
>DATCNF010000396.1:0-7855 GCA_036565325.1 Candidatus Dormiibacterota bacterium
CACCAGGACATCGGGCAGGGCGCCCTTCATCTGGTTCAGGGCGGCCGCGCCGTGATGAGCCTCGGCGACGTCGAAACCCCCGCGTTCAAGGATCAGCCTGAGCATGAACCTGATACTCGGGTCGTCATCGACGACCAGAATCTTCTTCACCTGATAACCCTTCAGCCTGGTAGACGTGGCGTCTGTTGTAGCGAAAAGCATTGAGAAAGTGGGACGGAAATGTTCTTTTAGAGGGAACAAACGGCGATGTCAAGGTGGCAAGAATTCTTGCACGCGGATCAAGCGGCCGCTGGATGACGCTCGACCTAGGCTTGCTCGATCGCCGGCTGCTCGAGCACCAGACAGTAGCCTCTGCCCTTCTCGGTCACCAACTCGCAGTAGGCCGAGAAAGGCGCCAGTTTTTGGCGCAGACGGGTTACGTAGCTCCGGAATTGCTCGACTGACGCTTCCGGGCCCCAGGCCAGTAGGGCGACGTCCTCGGCGGCAAAGTACTGATTCGGACTGGCCAGGAAGAAGGTGAGCAGCTGCCACTCGCGCTTCGTCAGGTGGACGGCGCCCTCCGGGCCCATGACTCGTCGCTGCGAAGCGTCAAAGACAAGGCCCGCCACTTCGATTCGCGTGGCCATGGGGACCACGGAGACCGGCCCGGGCCGGCGCAGCTCCGACTTGATCGCCCCGATCAGTGCGTCGGGGACGAACGGCTTGGGCAGGACCTGGTCCGCGCCCGCTTCGTAGACCTCGAGCGTCTCGGCGGCAGTCTCAAATGCCTCCATCAGGAGGATCAGCGGGGACTGAGCGGCCGTCCGCAGCCTGCCCACCTCCTCGGGCGTGACCGGGGACTCGACGCTCATGCCGACGATGAGCATGTCGAAGCTACTGGTTCCGTCGAGCTGACGCCTGGCCTGGTCAAGCTCGGCCACGCTTTCGAACTGCCCGCCCGCCAGCTCGACGAGGTGAGAGATGACCGACCTGTAGCCAGGGTTGGCCTCGATCACCAGGACCCTGGGCATACTGGCTCGCTGTCTAGATCGAGACCTCGGCTTGCTCTTATCCACTGCGCCCTTCTCGCTGATCCCGCGAGCATATGGCAACCATTGGCGCCGCGACGGCGGGGCAAAGCCACAAAACTTGCGCGCTGCGGGCTGGTCGTCGCAATTTTTCTTGCGCGGCCAACTTGGCAAGGCGGTCGGGTTTCGCAAGAAACCGCAAAAATGCGGGCTGAACTGCGAACGCGGTAGTCGATCACGCGAAGGCGCGCCGATGATACGGATGATGGGACTGCTGGTGATCGGCGCCGGTCCGGCCGGCCTGGCCGCCGCCGGCGCGGCCCGTGAAAAGGGCACCTCGGTCCAGGTCCTGGAAGCGGCGACGTCGGTCGGCACCAGCTGGCGGGGCCACTACGACCGGCTGCACCTGCACACCACCCGGCGCCTCTCCGCGCTGCCCGGGCAGGAGATCCCACGCCGGGCCGGCACCTGGGTGGCGCGCGACGACTACATCGCCTACCTCGAGGACTACGCCCGGCGGCAGGACATCCCGATCCGGTTCCAGACCCGCGTCGAGCGCATCGATCGCGGCGACTCCGGCTGGCGGCTGCAGACCAGCGCCGGCGAGCTCCAGGCGCCGGCGCTGGTCGTCGCCACCGGCTACAACCACAGCCCCCTGGTGCCCGACTGGCCGGGACGCGACTCCTTCGCCGGGGAGCTGATCCACTCGTCCGCCTACCGCAACCCAGGGCGCTATCGGGGCAAGGACGTGCTCGTGGTCGGCAGCGGCAACTCGGGCGCCGAGATCGCCGCCGACCTCGTGGAGGGTGGCGCCGGGTACGTCTGGAACTCGATCCGGACCTCGCCCAACATCGTCCGCCGCAACGTCGGGCCGCTCGCCAACCAGCACCTGGGCATCCTCGCCAGCAAGCTCCCGCCGCGGTTCGTCGACTGGCTCAGCCTCGCCGTCCAGCGGGCCGCCATCGGCGACCTCAGCCCCTACGGACTGGAGACGCCGACCCAGGGCGCCTACACCCGAGTGATGGCGGACGAGCAGATCCCGCTCATCGACGTCGGCTTCCTGCGCGAGCTGAAGGCGGGGCGGATCCGGGTCGTCCCGGGGGTCGAGCGCTTCGCCGGCGCCTGGGTCATCTGCGGCCACCACCGCGTCAAGCCGGACGTCGTGATCGCGGCCACGGGTTACCGGCGCGCGCTCGACTCGCTGGTCGGGCACCTGGGCGTCCTCGCCGCCAGCGGCCGGCCCAGCGTGCACGCCCCGAAGTCGCACCCGAAGGCCCCTGGCCTCTACTTCATCGGGTACACCAACCCGCTGGTCGGCAACCTGTACGAGGTGACGCAGGTGGCGCAGCGGCTGGCCGCGAGCACCGCCGCCACGAGCTGATGGCGGCCGGGTCGCCGGTGCAGCTGCTGGTGCTTGCGCTGGTGGGCGCAAGCGCGGCGATCCTGTGCACCGCCGCCCGGTTGCGACCGGGCGCCTGGGTGACCGCCGCCGCCCGCCTGCTGGCGGTGGTCCTGGTCGCCAGCGAGGTCGCCTGGTGGGTTTACGCCGCGGTCCACCGGCTGCCGCTCTCGGTGGCGCTGCCGCTGCACCTCTGCGACATCGCGCCCCTGGTGGCCGCGGGCGCGCTCTGGAGCCGGCGATCGCGGGTGGCGGAGATCGCGTATTTCTGGGGCCTGGCCGGCTGCACGATGGCCCTGCTCACACCGGACCTCGTCTACCAGCCCGGGACCTTCCTGCTCTGGCAGTACGTGCTCGAGCACGGTCTCACCGTGATCGCGGCGCTGCTGCTGCCGATCGGGCTGGGCCTGGGGCCGCGCCCGGGCGCCATGGTCCGCGTGCCGCTCGCCACCCTGGCCCTGGCCGTGGTGACAGGCGCCGCGGACGCGCTCATCGGTGGCAACTACATGTATCTCCGGCACGCGCCGGAGTCACCCACCCTGCTCTCGGTGCTGGGTCCCTGGCCCTGGTACATCGCCGGCGCCGCCGTGATCGCGCTGGCCCTGATCGCGCTCCTCGACCTGCCCTTCCGGCTGCTAGCGTCTCGGCACCGCGATGTCGATCTGTCGAGAGCCGGATCGTCGTAGTAGGCAGGAGGAAAGCGATTGAAATACATGCTCATGTTCATCGACAACGGCGAGGGGATGCCGCAGACGCCCGAAGGCCAGGCCGTCCACGCGCGCATCGGCGAGTGGTTCGGGCGCCTGGGGCAGGAGGGCAAGCTGCGCAGCGGCGAGGAGCTGCAGGCAGTGCGCACCGCCACCACCGTGCGTTTCAACGGCGGCAAGCCGGTGGTGACCGACGGTCCCTTCATCGAGTCCAAAGAGGTGGTCGGCGGCTTCGCCGTGATCAACGCGGCCGATCTCGACGAGGCCATCGAGATCGCCAAGGGTTGGCCGGGCGGCGGCCCGGTCGAGGTGCGCCCCTGCGTCGAGACGTCGGGGATGTAGGCCCGAGCGACGCAGTTGCGGCGGTCTTCAGAGACGAAGCACCGCGGCTGATCGGGGCGCTGCTGCGGCTGATCGGGGACTTCGACCTTGCCGAGGAGCTGGTCCAGGACGCCATCGTGGAGGCCCTCGAGCACTGGCCGCGTGACGGGCTGCCGGAGCGCCCTGGAGCCTGGCTGATGGCGACCGCCCGGCGCAAGGCGATCGACCGCGCGCGCCGGGAAGCGCGCGGCCGCGAGAAGCTGGCACTGCTGGCGGCCTCCGAGCCGCCGGCCAGCGCGGGCTACGAGCCCGAGGACCGGCTGCGACTGATCTTCACCTGCTGCCACCCGGCGCTCGCCCGCGACGCCCAGGTGGCACTGACCCTGCGGGCGGTGGCCGGCTTGACCACGGGCCAGATCGCGCGCGCCTTCCTGGTCTCGGAAGCGACCGTGGCCCAGCGCATCGTGCGCGCCAAGCGCAAGATCGTGGAGGCGGGCATTCCCTACCGGGTGCCCGAGGGCCGGCACCTGCGCGAGAGGGTCGACGAGGTGCTGGCGGTCCTCTACCTGATGTTCAACGAGGGCTACCTGTCGAGTGGGCCGGACGTGCCCGAGCGTCGCGACCTGGCCCGCGACGCCGAGTGGCTGGCCGGCCTCTTCGTCCGCCTGCTGCCCACCGAGCCGGAGCCGCTCGGCCTGCTGGCGCTGATGCGCCTGCACCTGGCCCGCGCCGACGCGCGCTTCGACGCCGCCGGTCAGATGGTGCTGCTCGAGCACCAGGACCGATCGCTCTGGGACGGGCCGGCTATCGAGGCGGCCGCCCGCCTAATTCAGCGGGCGGCGGCGATGCGCCGCCCCGGCGCTTACCAGCTGCAGGCCGCGATCGCCGCCGTGCACGCCGAGTCGCCCTCCTGGGAGGAGACGGACTGGCGCCAGATCGGCGGCCTCTACGAGCTTCTGGTCGACCAGCTGGACACCCCCGTGGTGAGGCTCAACCGCGCCATCGCGCTGCGCTGGGTGGTGGGACCGGAAGCGGCGCTGGCCGAGCTCGATGCCATCGCACCCGAGCTCGACGGCTACCACCTCCTGCACGCCACCCGCGGCATGATGCTGCGGGCGCTGGGTCGCGAGGAGGAGGCGGCGACCGCCGACCGCCGCGCGCTGGAGCTGACCGCGAACCCCGCCGAGCGCACCCTGATCGAGCGGAGGCTGGCGGGGGAGGCATAGGGCCCCACAACGCCCCCTCCCCCGCCCTGCGGGCGGGACCTCCCCAGGAACTGGGGAGGTTAGTCTCCTTGCCATGGCGGGGCTCCGGGGTGAGGTGCGCGCCTTCCTGGCCGCCGAGCTGGTGGAAGGCACCTTCGAGCCCCGCTGCGACGCCTGGCTCTCCGGCCACTCGCCCGACTTCAGCCGCCGCCTGGCCGAGCAGGGATGGGTGGGAATGACCTGGCCCAAGCAGTACGGCGGTCACGAGCGCAGCTACCTCGACCGCTACGTGGTCCTCGAGGAGCTGCTGGCGGCGGGCGCGCCGGTGGCCGCTCACTGGATCGCCGACCGCCAGACCGGGCCCCTGTTCCTGCGCTACGGGACCGAGGAGCAGCGCCAGGAGTTCCTGCCCGCGATGGCGCGCGGCGAGTGCTACTTCGGGATCGGCATGTCCGAGCCGGACGCCGGCTCCGACCTGGCCGCCGTCCGCACGACCGCCCAGCCGGTCGACGGCGGCTGGTCCCTGAACGGGACCAAGGTCTGGACCAGCCACGCCCAGCGCTCGCATTTCATGATCACTCTGGTCCGCACCTCGCCCCTGGGAGACGACCGCCACCAGGGCCTGAGCCAGCTGGTCGTCGACCTCCACGGCCCGGGGGTCACGGTGCGGCCGATCAAGCTCCTGTCCGGCGAGCCGCACTTCAACGAGGTGATCTTCCAGGACGCTTTCGTGGCCGCCGGCCGGCTGGTCGGCGAGGCGGGGGACGGCTGGCGGCAGGTCACCTCAGAGCTGGCCTACGAGCGGAGCGGGCCCGAGCGCTTCCTTTCCACCTTTCCCCTGCTGGCCGAGACGGTGCGCGAGCTGGGCGCCGACCCCGGCGAGGCCGGCGCCCGCGCGCTCGGCCAGCTGTATGCGCGGCTCAGCGCGCTGCGCCAGCTGTCCATGGACGTGGCCCGCCGCCTGCAATCCGGTGAGGTGCCCAACGTGCAGGCAGCGCTGGTCAAGGACCTGGGCACCCGCTTCGAACGCGACGTCGTGGAGATCGTGCGCCTGCTGGTCCCGCCTGACTCGACCGGTGAGCGCTTCCAGCGGCTCTATCGAGAGGCGGTGGCCCAGGCGCCGGGCTTCACCCTGCGGGGTGGCACCAACGAGATCCTGCGCGGGATCGTGGCCCGAGGCCTCGTTAAATGAGCGAGATCCACGAACTCCTGGTACAGACCGCCCACCAGGTCTTCGCGCGCGAGTCGGCGGACCCCTGGCAGGAGGTCGAGAAGGCGGGGCTCGGGAACCTCGGCCAGGAGGCCGAGCTGACCGACGTGGCGGCCGTGATCCGGGTCTCCGCCTACCACGGCACCGAGATCGCGTTCGCCGATCGCGTGATGCCCGAGCTGGGCGACCAGCAGCGGCGGGGCGCGCTGATGCGCTCCTTGCAGATGGTTGGCGCGATGGAGCGGGTGCGTGACCTTACCGTCACCTACGCGGCTGAGCGGCGGCAGTTCGGCCAGCCCCTCAACCGCTTCCAGGCGGTCCAGCAGCAGCTGGCCGAGCTGGCGGGCGAGGTGGCGCTGGCCGGGGCGGCCGTCGAGGCCGCGGTGGCCGACCCGCTCTCGGCCAAGCACGTGGCCGCGGCCAAGGTCATAGCGGGCACCGCCGCCGGCAGGGTGGCGGCCATCGCCCACCAGGTGCACGGCGCGATCGGCTTCACGCACGAGCATCAGCTCCACCGCTGGACCACTCGGCTCTGGGACTGGCGCGACCAGTTCGGAACCGAGTCGGCCTGGTCGGAGGCGCTGGGCGACCTGGTCGCGCGCGCCGGTGGTGACCGGCTGTGGGAGGTGGTGACCGGCGAATGAGCGAGATCCTTTACGAGGTCGACTCCGGGGTGGCGGTGATCACGCTCAACGCACCCGACCGCCGCAATGCCTTCACGGCTCCGATGGTGCGCGAGCTGCTGGACGCCTGTGCCACGGCCGACGCCGACGAGTCGGTGGGAGCGGTGGTGGTGTGCGGGGAGGGCGAGTCCTTCTGCTCCGGCGCCCACCGCGGGACGCTGGCGGACGCCGGCCGCGACCCGGCCGAGCCGGCGCGCTACCGCGCCCTGGGCCTCACCTACAGCGCCTTCGTCCGCGTCGGCGAGCTGCTGGCGCCCAGCATCGCCGCGGTGCGCGGGCACGCCGTGGGCGCGGGCGTGAACCTGATGCTGGCCACCGACCTGCGGATAGTGGCCGAGACCGCCCGCATCATGACCGGCTTTCTGCGCATCGGGATCCACCCCGGGGGCGGCCACTTCGCGCTCATGGGCCGGGTGGCCGGCCGGGAGGCGGCGGCCGGGATGACGCTCTTCGGCGAGGAGGTCGACGGCAGGCGGGCCGCCGAGCTGGGCCTGGCCTGGGCGGCCCTGCCCGAGGCGGAGGTCGAGCCCCGGGCCCTGGAGCTGGCGCGGCGGGTGGCCGCCGACCCCGAGCTGGCGCGCGCCGCGGCCCGCTCCATGAGGCTCGAGCTGGGCCCGCCGGCGGTGCCCTGGGCGGCCGCCCTGGAGCTGGAGAAGGCCGTCCAGATGTGGTCCCTACGCCGCAAGTCCGAGGGGTAGGTTCCAGGCCCCACCCCTGCCCTCCCCGCCTTGCGGGGAGGGGGACCCCCTCAGGCGATGATGCCGCTTTCGCGCAGCTCGGCCACCCGCGCCGGGTCGTAGCCGAGGACCTCCCGCAGCACCTCGTCGGTGTCCTGGCCGAGCACCGGCGCCGCGCGCATCGGCTCCCGCTCGTGGCCGCTGAAGCGGAGGGCGCGGCCGGTGGTGGGGAAGCGCCCCAGCCGCGCGTGCTCGACCTCGCTCACCATCTCGCGGGCCAGGACCTGCGGGTGGGTGAGCACCTGGCTGACCTTCAGCACCGGCGCGTGGGGCACGTCCTCGGTCTCGAAGATGCGCTCCCATTCGGCCGTGCTGCGCTTGCGGGTCTCGGCGTTGACCAGCTCGTCCAGCTCCTGGCGCCGGCTGACGCGCTCGGAGTTGGTCCGAAATCGAGGGTCGGCCGCCAGCTCGGAGCGCCCGAGCGCCTGCGCGATCTTGGGCCAGAAAGACTCCCCCAGGTTGGCGATCACGATGTACCCGTCGGCGGTCTCATAGGTCCCGTACGGCGACACCGACGGGTGCCCGCTGCCCACCGGCTCGACGTCCTCCCCGGTCATGAAGTAGCGGCCCGCGTACTGCGTGAGCA
>DATCNF010000397.1:0-5611 GCA_036565325.1 Candidatus Dormiibacterota bacterium
CCGCCAGTCGGCCAGGTCGGCCCGCTCCCAGGCTACCTCGGGGTGGGCGGCCGCGGCCCGGGCCAGCATCTCCCGAGAGTTCTCGACGCCGGTCACCTGGGCTCGGGGCCAGCGCCCTTTGAGCAGCGCGGTGACGTTGCCCGCGCCCGCGCCGAGGTCGTAGACCTGGCGCGGATCCCTGGCTTCGATGCGGTTGAGGAGGTCGACCGCCGGACGCAGCCGATGGTCCGCGAACTTCAGGTATTGGGCGGGGTCCCAGGGCACCCCTCCGGCCTAGGCTCCGCCGTGCACGACGACCTTGCCCTCGACCATGTCCACGAACTTCACGTCGAGGTCTGACAGCCGCTCGCCCACCCATTCCGCGCTGGCCTCGGCGCCGCGCTTGGCGCCCTGCTCGTCGAGGAAGGCGGTGACCGAGATCAGCTGGTCGTCCGCCGGCCGGACGACGTGGTAGCTGACGAAGCCGGGCATCTTGTGCAGGCGGTCCAGCCAGTCGTCGTCGACGCGGCGGATGATCTCGTCGGCCTGGCCGGGGGTGATCGTGTACTCGCGGATGGTCATGTGCATCCGCCAAGCATGCTCCGGGGGAGTGCTTGAATAGCGAGGTGCAGCCAGGGGGCATGCCCAAGCCCAGCGAGCGGGCCAAGTCGGACTTCCAGGCCCTGGTCCCCGACGAGCCCGCCGTCGCGCTGCGGCCCATGTTCGGGAACCTGGCCGGCTTCGTGAACGGCAACATGTTCACGGGCCTGTTCGGTGACGATCTCTTCGTTCGCATCTCGGAGGCCGACCGGGAGGCGCTTCTGAAGGAGGGCGGCAGCGATTTCGCGCCCATGGCGGGCAGGCCCATGAAGGGCTACGTGGTGCTGCCTGCGGGCTGGGCCGGGCGGCCCGAGGCGACCCGCCGCTGGATCGGCCGCGCGCTCGAGCTGACCCGAGCACTGCCCGCCAAGCAGGCCAAGGCCAAGGCCAAACCGGCGAAGGCCGCGAAGACTGATTAGAGTTTGCGAATCATGAATCTGATGTCAGGTGTGAGCTCGAAGCAGGTCGCGACCGACCGTCTCCGGGTCCATTACCTGGAATCGGGCCCCCCCAACGGCACGCCCGTGGTCCTGGTCCACGGCAACCTGTCCACCGCCCGCTTCTACGAGCACGTGATGTCCGGCGCGCCCGACCGCTATCGCCTCCTCGCTCCCGACATGCGGGGCTTCGGCGACACCGAGCGCCTTCCGATCGACGCCACCCGCGGCCTCGCGGACTGGGCCGACGACACTCATGCGCTGGTCATGGCGCTGGGCATCCAGGAGCCTCCGCACCTGGTCGGCTGGTCGACCGGCGGGGCCGCCATCGCGCAGTACGCCAGGGACCGGCCGGTCGCCTCGCTCACCTTCGTCGACCCGGTCTCGGCCTACGGGTACGGGGGCGTCAAGCCCGACGGCAGCCCCTGCTTCCCCGACTTCGCGGGCTCCGGCGGTGGAACCGGCAGCCCCGAGTTCACCCAGCGCATCGCCGACGGCGACCGCTCCGCCGACTCGCCGTTCTCACCCCGCAACGTCCTCAACTCCTCGTACTGGAGACCCGACCATCGGGAGCCGCAGGATCGCGAGGACATCCTGGTGGAGGAGATGCTGAAATCGGTGACCGGCGAGGATGGTTACGCGGGCGACCTCACGCCGTCCGCCAACTGGCCGGGGATCGCCCCCGGCACCCGCGGGATCCTCAACGCCCTCTCCCCCAAGTACTGCAACTGGAGCGGGATCGTCGACCTGGAGCCCAAGCCCCCGGTCCTCTGGACGCACGGGACGGCCGACATCGTGGTCGCCGACGAATCGGCCTGGGAGATGGGCACCCTCGGCAAGCTGGGCGTGGTTCCCGGCTGGCCCGGCGCGGAGGCGTTCCCGCCGCAGCTCATGGTTACCCAGATCCGCAATCTGCTCGAGCGCTACGCGCAGGGCGGGGGGCGAGGTGCGGATGGAGATGTTCGAGGGCTCCGGCCATGCCCCCATGTTCGACGCCGCGGAGCGCTGGAAGGCTCTCTTCTACGAGTTCCTGGCGGCGGCGCCGGTCACAGCCTGACCAGGAAGTGAAAGGCCGTGATGCGCAGCCCTGAGTTGAAGTAGAGGCGGTGGGCGTCGGCGCGGTCGGCGCCGGTGCCCGAGTCGAGGTGCAGCTCGTCGCAGCCGAGCCGCCGCGCCTCGTCCAGCAGCCACGCCAGCAGGGCCGAGGAGTGCCCGCGGCGCCGGTGGGCGGCGCGGGTCGAGAGGTCGTCCACGTACAGGACGTGGCCCCAGGCCAGGAAGTGCCCGGTCCGGAAGCCGGCCGCGGCCACCGCGGCGGGCTCGCCCTCGGCGAAGCTCGCCACCAGCCGGTAGCCCTCAGGGCGCTGGAGCTGGTTGACGCGGCGCACGAAGTCCGCCTCGGACTCCTGGCGCGGCCGCAACTCCAGCAGCGCCGGGTAGGCGAGCTGCGTCTCCTCCGGGCCCAGCTCGCGGACGCTCACTCGATACCCGCCTCCCAGCGGTTGAAGTCCAGCGTGACCACGGCGCCAGGGCCGGGCGACCAGGGCATCGGGGTGCGCTCCGGGTCGCGGCCCCGGCCCTGGCCGGGCATGCGGAGGTCGAGCGGGTCGGGCAGCCGCTCGGGCGGTACCGGCTGGTCGGCGAGCGCGATCTCGTCGCCCTGGTAGAGGAAGGGCGCGCCGCGCAGGATCAGGAGCATGGTCAACGCCAGTCGCGCCTTGCGCTCGTCGCCACCGCACCAGCGCGTGACGGAGCGGGAGACGTCGTGGTTGCCGAGCGCCCAGCAAGGCTGCATCTCGTCGTCGGCGCCGCAGTAGGCGGCCAGCCGGTTGACGTCGAAGAACCAGGTCTCGCCCACCAGCACACGCTCGGGATCGTATCCCCGGCACAGGCGCCTCCAGCTCCGGAAGATCTCGTGCACCTCGGGACGGTGATCGGCGTGAGCCAGAGCGCGTCGACGCCCAGCCACTGCAGCCAGCGAATGCTCATTTGGAGGCCAGGGCGCGGCGCGCCAGGTAGACGCCGACCACCACTGCGATCACAGCCGCGCCGGCCCAGTAAGCCCAGCGGTGGCCGGCCAGGAAGGCCTCCGCTCGCAGGCCGAAGACGGCGCCGATGCCGACCCAGAAGCCCGCCCAGACGGCCGCCGAGATCGCTACGCAGATCGCGAACAGCCGGTACGGCACCTGGAGCACGCCGCAGGCCACCGTGATCGGGATCCGGAGACCGGGCACGTGGCGGCCGAAGATGATCGCCACCGGGCCGTGGCCGGCGAACCATCCCTCCGCGCGGTCCAGGCGCTCCGGCGTCAGGTGGATCAGGCGCCCCACCCAGGAATGGGCGATGTCGCGGCCCAGCCGGCGCGAGATCACGTAAAGGATGCTGGCCCCCGCCAGGACCACCAGCACGAAGCCCAGCCAGGCCGCCGCCAGGGGCAGGGGCGCGTGGGGGACGTGCGCGCCCGCGTAAAGCACGAAGACGTCGCCTGGCGCCGGCAGCGGGACGCCCGCCTCCTCGATGAAGAGCAGCGGGTAGGAGGTGAGGTAGCCGCGGGTCGCGAGCTGGCCGAGTCCCCAGGAGGTGCCGTCGCCGATCAGGTCGGGCGCGTCGCCCTGCAGGATCGCCACCGCCAGCACGCTGAGGGCCAGGGTGAAGGTGAGCGCGAAGAGCGCGACCCGGGGCGTGAGCCGGGCCTCGCGGCCGCGCTTCCGCGTCAGCACTGCTCGATGGTCACCAGGGCGTTGTAGTCGGGGATCCCGGCGACCGGCGAGCGCACCCCGCCCGCCACCAGGACGTTGCCCTCGGGCCAGTGCACCTGGAGGTTGCCGGGCTGCACCGGCGCCAGTCGCAGCCGGCCTTCGAACTGGCCGGTCGCGCTGCGCAAGCGCACGGCGGCGCCTTCGGCCAGACCGAGCCGGCCGGCGTCGCCCGGATTGATGAGGACGTCCTGGCGGCGGGCGCCGGTGAGTGCGTCCCGGTCCTCCTGGACCATGCTGTTGAACTGCTTGCCGCGCCGCGTCGAGACGCGGAACTGGCCGTCGGGTGGGCGTGCGCTCGAACCCGGGTAGGGCGCGAAGCGGCCGCGCCCGTCGGGCGTGGCGCAGACCCCGTCCGGGCAGAGGTGCGGGCCGCCGTACTGGAAGGAGTCGCCTTCGCGCGCGAGGTCCTGGATGCCGTCGTAGAAGGGGATCACGCGCGCGATCTCGGCGCGGATGGCGGGGGTGCCGGCGAAGCGGACCTGGCCGGCCAGGTCCGGACGGACGCGGGCGGCCAGCTCGCCCAGCACCTCGAACTCGGCTCGGGCCTCGGGCGGCCGCGGCCCCTTGATCTCGGGCGAGAAGATCACCCGGCGCTCGGTGCTGGTCTCCGTGACGCCGCCCGGGATCTCGTAGCGGGTGGCGGCCGGCAGCAGCAGAACCTCGGCGCCGGGCACCAGCATCTGGCTGGTCAGGACCAGGTCCATGTGCACGCGCAGCGGCACCCGGGCCAGGGCTTCGCGCACGACGCGGGGCTCGGGGAGGACCTCCAGGAAGTTGCCGCCGGCCGAGAAGAGCACATCGAGCCGGCCGGCGCCGGCGGCGTCGATCATCTCGGGCGCGGACAGGCCGGGTGCCGCCGGCAACGGGAAGCCCCAGAGCTCGGCAAAGCGGTCGCGGCCCTCGGCGTCGATCGCCACGCCGCCCGGCAGCGCCGTCGCGTAGGCGCCCATCTCGGCGCCGCCCTGGACGCCGGAATGGCCGCGGATCGGCATCAGCCCGCAGCCTGGACGCCCGAGGAAGCCGCGGGCCAGGGCCAGGTTGACGATCCCGCGCACGGTGTCTTCCCCGCACTCGTGCTGGGTGACGCCCATGCTCCAGACCAGGACCGCCCGGCGGGCGCCGGCCAGCAGGGCGGCGAAGGCCTCCATCTCGGCGCGGGTGCTGCCGGCGCGTCGTTCAAGGTCGCTCCAGGACGCCGCTGCGGCGGCCGCCGCGGTGGCCTCGAACCCGGACGTGTGGCGCTCCACGAACTCGCGGTCGACGCCGCCGGCCGCGACCAGGGCTTTCAGCGCGCCGGCCAGGAACGCGCTGTCGCCGCCCGTGTCGACCAGGAAGAAGCGGTCCGCGATCCGGGTCCCGAAGAGCGCGCTCTCGGGGACGCTCGGTACCCAGTAGCGCACCATGCCGGGCTCCCGATAGGTGTTGACCACCGCCACCGTGGTCCCCGCCTTCTTGGCGTAGTGCAGGTACTTGGTGGCGACCGGCTGGTTGTTGGCCACGTTGGCGCCGATGAAGACGACCAGGTCGGTGCCGATCCAGTCCGAGTAGGAGCAGGTGGTGGCGGAGACGCCGAGCGCCTGCTTGAGCGCGCTGGTGCTGGGCGAGTGGCAGACGCGCGCCGCGTTGTCGACCGAGTTGGTGCCCAGGGCCCGCACTGCCTTCTGGACCGCGTAGTAGGACTCGTTGGGCATCCCGCGACTGGTCAGGTAGAAGCCGAGGCGCCCGGGGTCGGCCGCGGCCACGCGCCGGGCCATCAGCTCATAGGCCTGGTCCCAGCCGATCCTGGTGAAGCCGGGCTCGCCGGCGCGACGCAGCATCGGCGCCGCCAACCTGCCC